>NZ_JAVJUO010000081.1:0-44858 GCF_040220555.1 Coleofasciculus sp. C1-SOL-03 | reverse complement strand
TAACACCAGTGAAATTATCACTGACCCGACAACTGATTCTGAACCTATTGAGTATGAGTTTCCCCAGGAAAATCAGCCGTTAGTGGGCATTATTGATACAGGTTTCAGTGACAATAATCCTGATATTGACTATAGCCGAATCAGTTTAGGGCAAGACCGAATTGATGGCGATGATAATCCCCTGCTAACCACAGATGAGGGGAATGAACATGGCACTCATGTCTTAGGTACTATTGGGGCGACTCAAGATAATGATATTGGCGTTGAAGGGATTAATGATGATGCACCGATTTGGGTTGGGCGTGCTGTTGGTTCTGGCAAGTGGGCAGAATCATTAGTGGAATTTGTCGATGCGGCGCAAGACTCTGGACAACCCAATGCGGTGGTTAATTTGAGTATGGATTTAACCCAAATTGATGCGGATGGAAATGTTACCACTCGTTATGAATTTACACCTGAAGAACGATCCGCGATCGAGTATGCGCGTCAAAATAATGTCATGCTAGTGGTGGCGGCGGGAAATGATGGCGGCGTGATGTCCGCGTTGGGACAAGCCTCTCAAGAGTTTGACAATATTATTACGGTTGGTGCAGCCGAACAGTTTGACCCGAATACATCAGTTTGGAAAGGATTTGAGCGGAGTGATTATTCAAGCTACGGTAATGGTTTAGACATTATGGCTAACGGGGGGACAATTGACAATCCCACCTTATCATTGACGGATGAAGGTGTAGGAACAATGGCGGGAACCTCGGTAGCAACTGCCAATGTGACGGGGGCTGTTTCCCAAGTGTGGGCGGCGAATCCTGAACTGAGTTATCGTCAAGTGATTGATATTCTCAAGGATACAGCAACAGATTTAGGCACACCCAACTGGAACTCAGAAACGGGTACAGGGTTGTTGAATATAGCGGCGGCTGTCAATCTGGCGAAGGCTACGCAGCCAGAAACGCATTATGCTCCCTCCAGTGTCATTCCTGAAAGTTGGAGTGGAGAAGGACAATTTACACCAGGGGAACGGGCAGCATCGACTCCCTTTATGGGTAAATACTATGACTGGGTTCCTTATACCATTCAATTCGGTGATACACTCTCGGAAATTGCGCTCTGGACAATGGGGAATGGTTCTGCCACTTATTACAATTTCATTGCACAACACAATGGGATTGCTAACCCCAATCTGATTTATACAGGTGATACCATTCAGATTCCCCAGGAAGTTTCTGCACCTGCTCCACCACCTAGCGAGAACCCTGGAGATAATAATACTCCCACTTCCTTTACAGGTCGAATCATTGCCACCATTGGCGCAAATGTTCGCTCTGGACCGAGTACGGGGAATTCTCTTGTGGGAACCCGAAACTATGGTGAAATAGTTACCTTTGATCAAGTCGCGACGGGTGAGTTTATTTCATTTCCTAGCTTAGGAACTGCAACAGACAAATGGTACAAAATACAGGGAAGCAATGAGTGGATTTCAGCCGCGATTGTTAATGGTAGCCCCGACAATTCGATCAATGAACCTCCCGCCCGTCCGGGTGAACAGCAACAGTATATTATTAAGTCTGGAGATACCCTCTGGGGGATTGCCCAGCGATACTTAAACGATGGTAGTCGTTGGCGGGAAATTACCAAAGCTGATGGTAGTACATTTACTGAGGCGGAAGCGACGCGACTGCAAGTTGGGATGTCAGTTTATTTACCTGTCGGTTATACAACGGGTCCAGGAACACCTGTTACATCTCCTCCTAACCCCGAACCCCAACCTACATCCTGGCAACATCCTCTGCCAGGTTATCCAGTAACAAGTGAATTTGGTTGGCGAACCTATTACCACAATGGTCAACAGATAACGAATTACCATAAAGGCATTGATTTGGGTACTTATGGAACCACTCCACCTGTTAAAGCAGCTAAAGGCGGTACAGTTGCCATAGCAAGTTATGGTGAGAATGATGGTTATGGTAACTACATCAAAATTGATCACGGTAATGGTCTAGAGACGCGCTATGCACACTTATCCAGTATCAATGTTAGTCCTGGACAGACAGTAAATGCAGGAACTCACATTGGTAATGTAGGTAATACAGGTAACTCCACTGGGCATCACCTCCATTTTGAAATCCGTGTCAATAACTCAGCACAAAACCCCAGGAAGTATATTGATTTTTAGTGGTAGGGTGCGTTAGTCGGGAATAAATTTGGGACTTAATCAGTCAACTAAAAAGCCCGACGTAACGCACCAAATTTACTGAGTCGGGGCGGGTTTCGTTAAGTTATCAGTTTTTGCTTTATGTTATCTGTAAAACCCGCCCCTACAAATACCTGGACTCCCACGCGATCGCCCTCTCTCTCCCGGTTAACGCCAATCCCTGATCAAAAGCGCGATCGCCTAAAAAACACACCCCCATTTTGAGACAGGGCGGGTTTTGTTGAAACGTTATCACAAACATCAAAATTAAGCACCATTACCCGCCCCTACAAATACCTGGACTCCCACGCGATCGCACTTTCCCTCCCGGTTAACGCCAATCCCTGATCAAAAGCGCGATCGCCTAAAACACACCTCCATTTTGAGTCAGGGCGGGTTTTGTTAAAAAGTTATCACAAACATCAAAATTAAACGGCTAAACCCGCCCCTACAAATACCTGGACTCCCACGCGATCGCATCCCCTCTATTCCCCGCGTGCGATCGCGCCTTCCCCTTTCCCCAGATACACCATGTTGCAAGGAATGGAAGCTGTTCGATCAACCATGTGCGATCGCATGATAGAGATTCAGTAAAAGTGCAATCACCTGGAAAATGGATTGAGAGTGCTACCTGGCTGTAAAATGAGGATATGTCAGATATATTAATTGTGATTCGCAATGAGGCAGCAGTCGCCATGACCTCAATTGACGGTGTAGCAGTTATCGCACTTGTCAAAAAAGACGGACTAATTTACGATGAACAGTCTGTCAATCTTCGGTTTGAGTCTTGCTCATTTCTATAACTTGCCATTAGGCAACTATATCGCTGTTGCCAAACATCCAGCACTCAACCCCCCTGAAGCCGAACAGGAAGTAGAACTCTTAGCTAGAGAACTTTTAGAAGTACGATATATCTATTCAGAAGCCGAGCGTCAACTTCATTAAATCCAAGTCACATCACATAACATGGATAGTTAAACCGATGAAATACGCGATCGATTCAGAATCTATCGAAGCCTATAGAACGAGAGTTTTTACCCTCTCTCAAGAACTGCGTCGGGAGAATGACCCATCAATTCGAGCCATGACTGCACTGTATCTAGCAGAAGCTGCGACTACTCTAGCAAGAATGGAAGTCCTAGAAGCCAAAAAATTAGCTGCGAACAAAGCAAGTTGAGAAGGTGCGATTACGTTTAGGGATGAGTGAGGATTGCGATCGCCCTCTCCCTCCCGGTTAGCGCCAATCCCTGATCAAAAGAGCGATCGCCTAAAACACACCTCCACTTTGAGCTAGGGCGGGCGCGAGTTGAAACGTTATCAATAACATCAAAATTAAACGGCTCGCGCCCGCCCCTACCAATACCTGGACTTCCACGCGATCGCACCTCCTCTATCCCCACCGTGCGATCGCGTCTTCCTACAAAGCTTTGGTATTGTAAGAAACATCAAGGATATAACAGAATCTATCGATGAACTCCATATCACCCTCTCAACCCAAAGAGCAGTATAGTCTCCAACTAGGAGCCGAAGGTTGCTTAGTTCTTCCAGTTTCCCTACAGAAGCAGCTCAACTTGAAAGAAGGCGATCGTTTTATTCTGATAGTAGAAGCTGACAAAACCCTACGCCTAGTCAGCTTGCGCGAACAAGTCCAAAAACTTCAAGGATTATTCAAAGATATTGCTCCCGATGTTAGTTTAGCCGATGAACTCATTCAAGAGCGTCGCCAACAAGCGCGTCGGGAGAGTGACTCGTGAGTCCAAGCCCTTGTGCTGTTCTGGATGCCTCTGCTCTTCTTGCCTATCTCCAAGGAGAACCAGGGAGCGATCGCCTTGCTGAAATCTTAGTACAAGGAGCCGTCATTAGCGCCATTAACTGGGCAGAAACTCTCTCTAAACTGGCGGAAAGAGGTCAAGATCCTGATACAATAGTCACTCAATTGATCGATTTAGGTGTGTTGAACAATGCTCTATCAATCTATTCAGTAGACGAAGAATTAGCTCGTGATATAGCTAAACTACGCCCCTTAACCCGATCTTTAGGTCTTTCTCTGGGAGATAGGGCTTGCCTTGCCCTAGCATTGAAGTTGAATTTGCCAGCACTCACCACTGATCGGATCTGGGAAAATCTCAATTTGAGCGTTCAGGTGCAAGTGATTCGATAATCTATTAATCGAGAAAGTTTATCATGGATTAGAAGCGGCGGCAACACAAGGTATAATTCCCCAAGAAGAAGCCCAAAAGCGTCTAAGTCAATGGCTTATGGGGATGGGAGAGAATAGCGATCGCGAAGCGAGTAGAGCTTATAGCAGATCGCATCCATCAAAATTAAACGGCTAAACCGCCCCTACAAATACCTGGGCTTCCACGCGATCGCACTTTCTCTATCCCCAGCGTGCGATCGCGTCTTTTCCCTAGATAGCCCATAAAACAATTTGCAATCGCTTTAATTCTCCTCATCCTCAGAAAAAACTTCGTCTAAGTCTCTGTAACCACTCAACACCCGTTCCACTTGGATGCCATTTTCAATTGGGCGGTAAAAAATGACATATTTATCCACAGGTAAACTGCGTAAACTAGGAGCGATTTCCTGACGAGAACGTCCCATTTCCGGAAAATCAGCTAATAAACGGCATTTTTCCTCAAAAGCATCAATAAAACGACTAGCTGCACTTAAACTAAACTGTGCCATATAGTTTTTTATTTGCCTTAAATCTTGACGAGCTGGCGCACTAAATCTATAGTTGCTCATTATGCACCCTGTTCTGACTGCCGAATTTCTTGTCTCAGTTCTCTAATCACTTCTTCTCCATCAAATATATCTCCTTGCTCCGAATGTTCAATGCCAATAGCAATTTCCTTTCTGAGTTCCTCTAATCGCAGTAAACGTTCCATCTCGCGTTCCTCTAGCAATCGTAAAGCCACCTGAATAACTTCACTAGGAGATGAATACCTACCCCTTTTGACGGTTGAGTCAATAAATTGCTCGAGTTCAGGTGTCAAAGATATGTTCATCGATTAAACTGCCCGAAAAATGAGAATATCAATACTATCTTGACATGGAATCAAAGCCTTGGGGATGTTTGGATTTACACAGAGAGAGCGATCGCCTAAAACACACCTCCATTTTGAGTCAGGGCGGGCGCGAGTTGAAAAGTTATCACAAACATCAAAATTAAGCACCATTACCCGCCCCTACAAATACCTGGACTCCCACGCGATCGCACTTTCTCTATCCCCAGCGTGCGATCGCGCTTTCCCTTTCCCCAGATACACCATCTCACCAGGAATAGAACCGATTCCCCACCCAAGTGCGATGGAAGCCTATCCAGGAAAGCATATAACCGCTCAAAAAACACTTTCTGACACCGCCAATTGAATAAAGGGCGACCCAATCCTCTGTAGGGGCGGGTTTTACTACTATCTTTTCGGTTGCACCTCGATGTGACTAAACCCGCCCTGTTTCTGGTGTTGTTAATTAATGCGGTGCGGGTCGCCCCTACACCCGAATCAAAGGTGATAGTCTCCCAGGTGCGATCGCCCAACCCCCCGATTAACACCCAACATCATTTTCCCTAGATACACCATCTCACCAGGAATCGAAGCTGTTCGATCAACCATGTGCGATCGCCATGCTGACAAAGTAATTGCCATCAGTGATTATACCCGCGATCGCCGCCAAAACCGTAGGGGCGCAAAGACTTGCGCCCGATTCAATGGTCAAATCTATTCCACAATTTTAGCTGTGTCAAGCCAGTAGGGGCGCTTTCGCTTTGCGCCCTTGTCCATATTAAGGACACGCCCTCCTCCCTTTCAATACCTGTTGATTCAGACAGATTCCCAACGACAAAATCGATCTGAACCGAAATCCAATGACCATTCATGGCATTATGGTACTCCCCGATAGGATGAGGGCGCATAGACATGCGCCCTTACCAACGCCTCAAAACCACTCTTCTAAACAATCAGTCATTCCTCCGCGTAAACCCCGTTCACTTTCCTCATTTGTTGCTGGATTTAAATCCGCCGTCACCATCAGGATTAACACTATCCGCCAAACCTCAAATCCACCGATATGGCAGCGCAATTACTATGAATCAATTTTGCGTGAACAAGATTCCCTAAACACAGTTCGACAATACATCATTAATAATCCCCAACAGTGGAGGAATGATCCAGAAAATCCCAAACTTGACTCAAACAATCAACAACTTTTGATAGATTTGCCATTCTGAATCGGATTCACCGACAGGCGCACCCTTTCCCTCAAAACCCAGATACACCATGTCACCAGGAATCGAAGCTGTTCGATCAAAAGGTGCGATCGCGTTTGGGGATGGGTGAGGCTTGCGATCGCGTCTGTCCTTTTCCCCAGATACACGATACTACTCACAATTAAATGGACACAACTGGACTCGAACCAGTGACCCCCACGATGTCAACGTGGTGCTCTAACCAACTGAGCTATGCGTCCGAACCAAACAGTATCTTACTGTAGCACGACTATGAGACAAGTGGCAAGCCAATCGGATCAAGCCAAAATAATTTTTCTCCCTCCACCCCCCTGCATCCCTACATTCTCGCCACCTTTTTATGAGCCAATAGTCCCAACGGTCGCTGGTTTTGCTAAAATACCTAGGTTGTTCAGCTTAAACCAGCATCTTTGAATCAATCAGTAGAAATCTCCGGTGTAGATACCCTAGCGCAAGAACTTGCGACAATCCAGCAAACGGGTTCTAAGCGGATTGCTCTGTTAGGATCGCGTCATGTACCCATTACCCATCAACATCTGATCGAGATGATGAGTTATGCCTTGGTTCTAGGTGGCAATCGTTTGATGACCTCTGGTGCCACAGGTACGAACTCAGCCGCGATTCGCGGTGCGATGCGTGCTGATCCTAATTTGCTGACGGTCATTTTACCCCAAAGTTTAGAACGTCAGCCACGGGAGTCGCAAGTTCAACTCCAACAAGTCATGCACTTGGTAGAAAACCCAGAAAATGATCATCTGTCTCTGGCAGAAGCGAGTGCGTTGTGTAACTCCGAAATCATTTCCCGATGTCAACAGCTTATCTGCTTCGCCTTTCATGACAGCAGAACCTTGCTGAAAACCTGTGAGGAGGCAGAGGAACAACGCAAGGTGGTGACAATTTTCTATTTTGATTAACCGAAAAGCACGTCCTGTACCCGATGCGATTTATCGCATCTAATTCATCGCCCTAAATCATGTAAAGCATGAATAGCAGCTTGACACCTCTGAGTCACGGCGGCTAAATCAGGTCGTTTCGTCGAAGCTGGGGGGGCAATGGGTTGACCAATTCGCACGGTTACGGGTACAGGACGCGGTATCGGTGATCCTTTGGGAAAAACGCGATGAGTCCCCCATATACTCACAGGTAATAGAGGGGCGTTTCCCTTCGCTGCAATTAAGGCAGCACCCAGCTTGGGTTCTGGAATACGACCATCTGGGGTGCGCGTTCCCTGTAAAAAGACACCCACAGCCCACCCCTGGGATAAACACTCAATCGCCGAACGAATCGCACTCCGGTCTGCTGCACCCCGCTTCACTGGGTAAGCGCCGTATAACTGAATAGCTTGCTTGAGTCCCGGAACCCGAAATAATTCCTCTTTTGCCATAAATGCGACTGGACGCCGCACACAATTGGACACAATCGGCGGATCAAAGTCACTGGCGTGGTTACTGACGACAACCAGTGGACCATCCATCGGCACATGTTCAGCACCATGGATGTGACCTCGTAGGTAAACATTCAGCACTGGGCTGACTACCGACCATTTAAAGGCGTGGTAGAGGATTAGGCTAGCAAAGGGTTCGCGGTTTCTAGTCACAGAATATCTGAAGTGGGTGGGAAAAATTCAAGTCGGGCGGTGGATATCGTCATTGGTCATTCGTTATAGTTTACTGTGCCTGTGTTGACTTGGGAATTGGGGTAGGTGTAGCCATGAGGGTACTTCGGCGATCGCGTAACGCGGCGATCGCGGCTTCCCAGGTGAAGGTGAACGACTGAAACGACTCCGGTGTGATCTGATCATAGTCGAGGGCGTTGACGACACTCTCAAACTTACTGAACAACTGGTGTCGAATGGTTTCAAGACTGCCTAAATCTTGACAGCATTCGATTTGTTTCATTAACGCCAGAATCTCTTGATTATAGTTGTCACCCTGGTTTTTCTGTTTCTTATCCAGTTGGGATTTCAATTGCCAAACCCAAGACCCAATCAGCAGCGCGATCGATAGTAACAAACCCAGCCACTCAGCATTCTCTTGCAGAAAGGATGGCTTCTCTCGATCATAATAAGCTTGGGCACCAGGGTGGATGGGTAAAATCGTCCCCACCAACACGCTAGGGGGACTGATGTAGGATGCTTCTGGCATCACAGCCGCTAAATCCTGACGGCGTTCGTACAAAATGCTGGTAATCTCTTGGATAAGATTGTCATCAACCTTCTGGTGCGCTAACAGTATCCTGGGTACAGCTACGGTGGGTAGGTCAGTCGCCGGAATAGCAGGAGATCCCTGGTAAGCGCCTTTAGGAATAAACCCAGCATCCAACGTCGGTTGCTTAATTTTCATCGCTTCGGCTTGGTCAATCGGGACTAATCGCCCGCCCCGGTTTTGTACTAAATCCAGGATGGATTGATTTCCTGGCGGGCGAACCCGAAACACCGCATCGACTTGGTTATTGCGAAACGCCTCATCGGTTTCTTTTTCAGACACAGCAAAGGCAAAAAAGTCCGTTTCTTCCAAGCGATAATGTTTGGCAACAAATAAAAAGGACAGGTATTGACCACCCCCTTCTGGTGGCAGTCCAATCCGTTTTCCTTTGAGATCTGAGACTTGCTGGATACCCGAGTTGGCTTGAACCACCAACTGAAACATGTCTGGGAATAATTTAGACACAATTCGCGCCGAGGGCAAAGCCGGGATATCAGCCTGGGCTGTCGCCAGTTGAACTTTTTGGTCTTCTAGCAGTTGTATATTTTCCTCGGAACCCTTGGTTTCCAGAACTTCGATCTGAATTTTCGGGTTATATTTGGCAACCACTTGTGCCATTGCCTGACTGAAAATATAACTTTCCCCTTGTTTCGACCCAGCGGCTATGGTGAGATGATGCACTCGGTTACGTTTAATCACCACGTATCCGGTTAAACTCACAATTAAGCCTAGGCTGAAGAGAATTAGGAAAATTTTCCGACTTAACCGAATTGGATACCGATGGGACATAGTTAGCAGAGTCCTTGAGGTTGATCGATATTCTGCTGACACAGTTCCCTGTTCCTGCTTGCAAATGTATAGCAGCTACCTTGGCAAGTTAGGACATTCTTTACGGTTCCCTGTTCCCGCTTGGGATGACCTAATGTCCTAACATATCCCCGTAGTGCGATATAACAGGGAAATTGAAAATATATAACCTACAGTAGATTCCTGAGGTTAACGATAGGTTAATAGGTTAACCGGGCAAATCCGATAAACTACCGATATTTTCCAAGGCGGCATCCCGACACATCCGTTTAATTAAGCCTGTGAGAACTTTCCCCGGACCAATTTCTACCACCTTCTCCATCCCTTCCTCTGACAGGTGTAAGGCAATTTCTCGCCAGCGCACACTTCCAGTCATTTGACGTTGGAGACGTTCCTTGAGGACAGCGGCTTCTGTGGCGGGTGTGGGTTCTGCATTAGATAACACGGGAATCTTCGCGTCACTAAAGGGAACAGACTCTAACACTCCTTGAAACTCCGTCGCGGCTGATGCCATGAACGGTGAGTGAAACGCCCCAGATACATTTAACCGCACCACTCGCTTGGCTTTAACCTGACTCAATAATGCTTCTACCGCATCCGGGGTTCCAGAAATCACGACTTGTGTTGGACTATTATCGTTGGCTAACACTACATCCTCATGCTCCTGGATGTATTCGTCAAGCTGGTCTTGGTTAAATCCAATTAAAGCCGCCATCATGCCACCTGAGGCACTATCCATCAGTTCAGCACGACGTTTGACCAGATTTAATCCCGCCTCAAAGTTGAAGACACCCGCCACATAGAGTGCGACATATTCACCCAAACTATGACCTGCGACAAAGTTGGGTTGATGTCCTTGTTCCTGAATGATGTCAGCGAGGATGCTTTCGATGACATAGAGACAGGGTTGAGTGTAGAGAGTGCGAGACAGTTTCTCGTCGGAACTTTGGCACAGTTCTAGCACATCCCAGCCTAAGATTTCCTGGGCTTGGGCAAATTTAGCTTGAGCCAGGGGTAAATCAGCTAAGTCGGTTCCCATACCGACAGCTTGAGAACCCTGTCCTGGAAATACCCATGCAGTTTTAGTCATTTGTTAGTCCTTGATGTTGGTCAGGGTATCCATTATGTCAGGAGAAATGCACGGAATGAATATCTTATTGACGCATAACTCAAAGTTGTCCTACTGTCAATGCTCAATCGGAAATCAGTGCAGATAAGTAGGTGGGAACAATTAAAGTTAACGGTGGGGATCGTCATTCGTCATTTGTCATTCGTCATTTGTAAGGGTTTGAGGCTTATTAACATAACACTCCATATAGCATTTGTAAATGAGTTGTAAACCTAGAATGTCTTTTCTTCTTGTACTTAAAAACTCTGTATCTCGTTCCCCTGTTGCCTGTTGCCTGTTGCCTGTTGCCTTTTTCGGGATGAGTACGTTTACATCTCAAATAAAAACACTATATCTACTCGTCCGTAAAAATCCTTAAAAATTTATTTAGTTCTTCTAGTGCAGGGTGTTCTAAATTCCAAATATCCACTTTTTCTTTCATGATATAGTCAAAATTCTTCATACTACATTTTCTTTCCGCTTGTTTTTTCTCTCTATTTGAACAAGTATCGAATCTAATGTAGAGACTAACCCAAAACTTATCAAAGTCTTTATCCGTGATTGATTTACCTTCCTGACTCAAACAATCTCGCCAACTGACTAAGCAATCAGCAAACGTAGAGTCCTGAGATTTAATAGTTTTTAGTACAGTTTCTAATTCACCTTTACCATCTACATTGGTAAAGTAGCAGGATAACTTAATTACCTCTCCAGTAGCCGTACTAATTTCTATAAATTTTCCTAGTTGTGATAAATTGGCACTATTCGGGAAAACTTGATTAATACATTCGCTCACCCATTGAATTCGCTCATCCACAGAAAAATTATCGATATCTATGACAATACCCACCTTTTGTATATCTCTTTTCTGACTATCGGCTGCTAAAGCTTTGAGAGCATTGATCAGTTTCGATTGACTCAATCCTGCCAAACATTCATAGTCATTGATGCAAATAGGAGGCTCTATGCAGATATTATAATTCAAGTTATCTATTAAGGCTTCCATGAATAACTTATCATTTTTGCTCTCAACGATAAGCAAGTTACTCACCCCTCACTCCTTTGCCATGTTGTATAGCATATTTTAGTGTTTCTAGATCACGATTAATTCCTATAATTGAATTACTGTTAGGCTTTCTGGCAATTTCAAAATAGGCACCAATATCTTGATATTTACTTATTCCTGTCTCGGTAAAAGCTTTAAGCATCTCTAAACTATGGGTTGTGGCAAAAATTTGTATGTCTAAATCTGAAGCGAGTTGAAATAAGTGTTCCCAAAATTTTTCCTGTTTAGTATAGTGAATCCCATTTTCTATTTCATCAATTAACAAAAACTTATAGTCGTTGTTGATCAGCTTGAGCATGATCGCTGCTACGCGATTAATCGCATCTCCAAACAAGGAGAGTGGCAACCGTCCTTTCTGCTCTTTCCTGACTAAGTAGAGTGTCGGTTCTCCAATAGAAAAACTCTCTACTTTTTCAATCGAAGGATCTAATATTTTAAAGGCTTTGAGGACTTCCTCATCTTTATCATTTAAACGAGCTTTGTCATACTCTTCAGTTAAACCTTTATTTGACATTCTTCCAAAAGATGGAATGATAGGCAAATTATTATAATCGGGTATATCATGGAACAAGATTCCATCTAAAGTTGCTATAACAGTATACTTGGATGTCTCTTGATTATCTTGGATGACTCGAACTTGCAAAACTGACGACGGGGGTTCATTTTTAGATATCAGAGTCAACAACTTTCTAGCTTCTTCCTCATCTTCCAAAATTTCTATAGAATTACAAACCAGTATTTCAACAATAGTGCTGATATTCTGGATACTTGTCCCAGTTATTTTTATCGTTGTTCGCTTATCTTGATTCAAGAAAAAACTATTCCAGGCTCGCTCTGGCATAGCTTTCTCGACGTCTGATGTTTCTTTCCTTATCCGCTTCAGTTCTATAATAGTTCTCGATTTAGGACAATTATTTAACAACACGGCTTCCAGCAAAGCCGTTTTACCAGCATTGTTTTGCCCCCCAATTAAATTAACTCTCTTAAATCCAGAAATTTTTGTTGCTTCAAAGCATCTAAAATTAGTAATTTCAATGTTTTTCAACATCAGTCAGTAATCCACCTTTGGACGTTTGGATGGTTTGGAGGAGTTCATTGGAGATGATCAGCCTCATGGTTATCTTAACTGATGTGTGCTTCTAGATTTAGGATAAGCGATCGCACTGGTGGTGGATACCCATGAAACCTGTGTCCTTTGGCGATCGCGCTATTGGTGGATGGGTAGATCACCATCTGAGGGCGCCCACCGAATCCGTTTCAGTTCATTGAGGTTCAACGCGGAGTTTTCCTGCTGTTACCGCATCTAAGGGCGCTTGAAATAAATACCCTTGAGCATAATCACAATCCAGCAGCCGCAGTTGAGTTAATTGCTCTTTTGTTTCTACGCCTTCAGCAATAACTTGCATTCCCAGACTATCTGCCAACATGATAATCGTGCGGACAATTTGCAAGGGTAATCCTTTGGTGCGATTGATCATACCTGCTTCAGAATGCCCTTGATCATCAACGCCAATAGAACTAATTAAAGACTGATCAATCTTAATCGTATCAATGGGAAATCGGTGCAAATAACTTAACGACGAATAACCTGTACCAAAATCATCAATACATAACCCAATTTGGCGATCGCGCAATTCTTTGAGCCGTTCTTCGGCGGTCTCTGGGTCTGACAGTAAACAGCTTTCAGTAATTTCCAACTTTAAATGACTCGGATGCAGATGGGTCTCGTGCAGAATGGTATCCAGGTTTTTGAGGAGTTCCGGTTGTAAAAACTGTTTGCTGGAAAGGTTAACATAAATCGTCAACTGATGATTAACGTCTTCCGTTTTACCACTGTCCTGAAACGTCTCCAGCCAGAGTTCCAACTGACGACAGGCTTGGCGCAACATCCACCAGCCCATGGGAATAATTAATCCCGTTTCCTCTGCCATGGGAATAAACTCACCGGGATACACTAATCCTCTGGTAGGATGATGCCAACGCAATAGTGCCTCAAACCCAGCAATCTGATGGGTTGAGAGGGAGACAATTGGCTGATAGTAAATCTCAAATTCCTGGTTTTCCACCGCCCGCCGCAACTCGGTTTCCAATTGCAAGACACTAAGGGCATTTTGGTGCATAGTGAGGTCAAATACTTCATAGCGCGATCGCCCTAAGGCTTTTGCCCGGTAGAGGGCGGTGTCCGCATCCCGCAACAAGTCTTCGGGGCAATCATAGTTGGTGATATCGTCTCCCTGTTGGATCTCCCGACTTAAAACGATCCCCACACTCGCCCCGGTAAAGACTTCATGTCCATCTAAATTAAATGGGGCAGCTAATTCTTGCTGGATTCGTTCCGCTATGCGAGTAGCATGGTGAATGTCTTCAATATCCTCCAGCAGGATAGTAAACTCATCCCCACCCAATCGTGCCACGGTATCCTCTGTCCGCAAACAGGATTCTAAGCGGCGGGCAATACCAATCAACAGTTGATCCCCAAGAAGGTGCCCTAGGCTATCATTGACGACTTTGAAGCGATCTAAATCTAAAAACAGTAAGGCAAAGCGGTAGGTGGGATGGCGTTTGGCTCGCTCTACAGTATGGCTTAAGCGATCCATAAATAACGCCCGGTTAGGCAATCCAGTCAACGTATCGTAAAACGCCCGGGTTTGCAGTTGGTCTTTTGCCAATTTATGTTCAGTGATATCTTCAACCGTGCCTTCGTAATACAGCAATTCCCCTGTCGTCATATCGCGAACCGCACGGGCATTTTCGGCAATCCAGATCACGCTGCCATCTTTGCGATAGACTTGGGACTCAAAATCGGCAACCGCATCATTTTCTTGCAACAGCCGCACAAATTCGGTGCGGCGCTGGGGATCAACATAAAGCTGATGTTCAATATCCGTCAGTCGCGCCATCAATTCATCGGGCGAGGAATAGCCGTATAAACGGGCAAGGGCTGGATTGGCGCTAATGTAATGCCCGTCAGCCGTGGATTGGAAAATTCCTTCCAAGGCATTCTCAAAAATACTGCGATATTTCGCCTCTGCTTGTTTTAATGCCTGTTCTGCCTGTTTCCGTTCCGTAATATCCCGCGCTACCCAAACCACAGAATGTTCCGAGGTAGGGGAAATCGTCGCCGCCAACCAAACCTCGCGATCGCCTACGGGTAAACTATACTCAATATTCAGACGTGAAGACGTGGCGATCGCCTCTTGGATATACGTCAAGAACTGATCGGCTTGAGTAGGGGCAAAGAGTTGATGCAGGGTTTTGCCCACAAATTTATGATTTTCAGGCAATAGCACCGGATCAGGATTCGTTGGGGCAATTTTCCGGAAACATCCCCTTTCATCCAAAACAAAGATAGAATCCGTCATCGCCGCAAATAATGCCCGCAACTCCGCCTCCGAGGATCGCAGCGCCACTTCCGCCTGTTTGCGCTCAATCGCTACCCCTAATTGAGCCGCTACCGTAGAAATCAAGTTGACCAAGCGTTGATCCGTTTGCCGTGATTCAAACCGGAAAAACGTTAATACTGCCAAAACCTGATCATGAGCGATAATTGGCACGGCAAAGCCCGCTTTCAACCCACAAGCCTTTGCCAGAGAGGAACGCACGAAGGAGGAATGAGGCGCACGGGACACATCAGGAATCCATTCAGGGCGACGAGATGCCCACACTCGTCCCGGTAGTCCACAGCCTAAGGCAAAGGTAAAGGCGGGACTGTAATGGCAAAAGTCTTGCAGGGTTGACGCCTCAGACGCCAAGACAGGGGGATAGGGAGACACCGCACCTCTATCGGTGCGAGTGGACGTTCCACTTTGATCCTGACCTGCTGTCCTCTGTCCGCTACCCTCTGCCAGCAAAAGCTGTTTCTCCCCTCTGCGCCAAATGGTGGAACATTCTAAAACCTTCCCCTCAGCCCGTTGGAGATTCTGTTCATCAGGGTAGTGATCATTCCCCGCTGCCCGCTGCCCTCTGCTTTCTGCCTGTTTGATCACCCAAGCTTCGCCCAAATCCCAATGAGTCGCTTCCCCTACTTTACTCAAGGTAACATGCAAGGCTGACTGAAAATCTGGGGCTTCGCCAATCGCCTGAGTCATGGTTTGCAAGAGTTCTAGGGCATCTGTTGCCCACTTGCGTTCGGTGATATCGGTAATCAAGCCCTCTAAAGCTTGCAACTCTCCGTAGCGAGAAAAAATGCCACATCCTTGTTCCCAAACCCACTTCTGAATCCCGGTGGCGGTAGTAATCCGATATTCGAGTTGATAGGGTCGTTTTTCGCTAACGGCGGCTTGCACCTCCTGTTTCACCCGTTCTCGGTCCTCTGGATGAATTACCTCACTAAACACTAATGCCCGATTGTCCATTAAATCATGGGGATTGTAGTGGAGCAGATTAAAACAGCCCTCACTGACAAATTCCATTGTCCATTGGCTATCCGCCCGACACCGATACGCCATCCCTGGCAAATTACTCATCAATGTGGCTAGGGTGCGCTGACTTTCTTGCAACGCCCCTTCAGCTTGCTTGTAATTGCTGATATCAAAGGCACTTAACAGGATGGCTGGGTTTCCTTGAAACTGAATAATCCGGGTACTCGTATCCAGCCAGCGCCTATCTCCGCTTTTGGTAAGGATTTGCACTTCATAGCGACGTTTTGCGCCTCTGTGCGCCGTTTCACTCCGGGATGGTTTGGGCATGAAGGCGTGGCTACTCGGATGCAGCAAGTTCCATAAATCCATGGTTAACAATTCCGATTGGCTGTATCCTGTAATTTCACAGACGGTGGAATTGACATAAATTAACTGATTGCCTTGATAGATTAAGACAGCAGCGGGAATGGTTTCGGCTAAGGTACAAAATTTGACCTCCTGTTCACACACGGCATTCGCAATTAACTGGCGGCGTGTTGGTTGGGATGATGAAGCTGTGTCCTGATGGGATGGGAGTAAAGGTGTCTGGGATTCGTGGTGATGCTGGGAGTCCGTAATCGGCTGGAAAATGGCAAGAAAGGCGGATTCTCCTTTAAAGATTAACCGTTGCAGAGAAACCAGACTCCAAATTGGCTTACCCTGGCAACTGGGCATTTTGACCGCGTAATCTCGCAAATAGCCTTGGCTAACTAAAACCTGTAATACGAGTTGTCGTTGGGCGGGATCGTGATAGAACGATAGGGTTTGGCGATCGCGAACCTGTCTATTGACGCGAGAACGCTGCTGTTGCCTAGGAGCAAAGGTTGAGTTGTAATGCTGGTTAGCATACAGAATAACACCATCCTTTAATCGAGCAATAACCAAGGGTAGGGGAATGGATTGCACTAGCGTTTGCCCCAATAGGGTGTCACTGTCTCCTAGCTGGGCGGATTGGGGATGGGTGGGAATACTGAGAAGTTCGAGTACGGTGGTCTCTAGTTCAGTTTGTCTATCTTTTTCCCATAAATGGCTGTAGCTTACTTCTATAGGTTTCACGGCTACATAAAACTCCAACGTATTGTGCGGGGAAAGTCCCTCAGACTAAATTCGGGTTAATTCCCCATTGGTAGGGACAAGGCAGATGGCAGAAGGGATAGAAGGAGAAAGTACCTCCGTTTGAGGTAACGTCCTCGGATTGGGTATCACCGAGACGCGATGGGACAAGCGTCTGGAGTTCAACCCTAACTCCCGGAATCGTCCTGGCTTCCCAGGGTGAATATCGGGTACCCTTATCCGTAAGTTCCCACCCACTCCAGTTCGACCGACAGGAATTCTTTTCCGGTCATCTCGAGACGAATGCCAGCGTTTAGTTCGGTGAGTTTAAGCCTAAGGTGGGAAGAAAACGACAGGTACAAGATTTTAAACGCAACTCCTAATCAGGTGTCGTCGAACCTGACTTACCTCGCCCAAGCCAATAATCGGGTTGATGATAGATAGCACCGTAGTACCTCACCCCCCCAACCTTGCCAACTTAGATAAGGGCATATTGGGTTATGGTGAGGTAAATAATAAGATTACACTAAGGTTAAGAATAAGAAACTGTTAGCTAGGCTACAGTACGATGTTAAATTTTTATTTTCCCTAACAATTTGGATCTCAGATGTCAAAGGATTCGTTGGTCATCCCGCCTAAGTTAACCCCGTACCTCTTTTTACTCCCAGCCCTAGTTATTTTGGGAATAACAGTATTTTTACCCGCTTGTCAAGCTTTTTACCTCAGTTTTACACAATACGATTACGATTTGACCCAAACGCCTGAGTGGGTGGGTTGGACGAATCTACAACGCTTGGTGAACGACCGAGTATTTTGGCAAACCGTGGGGAATACCCTGTTATATCTGGTGGGCGTCGTGCCAATTTTAGTGGTGCTACCCTTGGGACTAGCAATTTTGGTGAATCAGAACCTGCGTGGGATTAGCTGGTTTCGGGCGGCGTATTACACGCCTGTGGTGATTTCCATGGTTGTGGCGGGAATTGCGTGGCGATGGCTGTATGCAGAAAATGGTTTATTGAATCAATTTCTCAGTTGGATAGGATTTAAGCAGGGAATTCCCTGGCTGACGAGTCCTGATTTAGCCATTTTTAGCGTGATGGCGGTAACCGTGTGGAAGGGGTTAGGCTACTACATGGTGATTTATCTGGCAGGATTGCAATCGATCCCCGACCAACTCTATGAAGCGGCGGCGTTGGATGGTGCGGATGGCTATGGGAAACATTGGGATATTACGGTTCCCTTAATGCGCCCCTATTTGGCGTTAGTGGCGGTCATTTCGGCGATTTCGGCAACGAAGGTGTTTGAAGAAGTTTATATCATGACCCAAGGAGGACCCCGGAATAGTTCCAAAACGGTGGTTTATTATTTGTATGAGCAAGCGTTTGCGGATTTGGAAATTGGTTATGCTTGCACGATTGGATTAGTGTTATTTTTGGTTATTCTGGGATTATCTCTGCTTAATCTTAAGGTATCACAGGGACGCGATCGCATTAATTGACTACAAATTAGCTAGCCGATCCCTTCGGTTTCCCGGTATAGAAATCATCAATCCTAACTTATAGCAGTAGACACATCGATTAGGACTTTCGGCATCATTGTAGAGACGTTGCATGCAACGTCTGGAACATAAATGATGTGTCCTAACCGCTACGGCGGTTGCTATACATCCCAGTTATAAACGTCCTTATACAGGCTACGGAGTTGCAAGCGTGCGATCGCCTTCCTGATCCCTGAGTTTGTTAAACGTTGTCTGTAATTGGCATAACAGACGATAGTCGAGGTGATTCTCGTCTGATTTTAACCCTGAACCTATATCAGGGCACGATAGTCGAAGTGCCCCTACCCCATCTCAGGGATAATTGATTGGGTAGGGGTACGGCATTGCCGTACCCTATGATAGTTAGCGATAACCTCTCAACAAAACCCGTCTTTGATCAAAAAAGCGGCTGTTTAGTAGAGAATCGTTGTGTTTTTTGAGGAACAGTAATATAGAGTTAGTCGCAAAAGAAGGTACACTTATGACTCTGCGATCGGATAGACAAGCTGGGATCATCCGCACGGAACGTGGACTCACGTTAGCGGGAACACGCATCACTCTCTATGATGTCATGGATCATCTTAGAGTAGGACGCCCGCCAAACTTAATCTTAAACTGGCTACCTCTGAAAGAAGAACAACTTGACGTAGCTTTATCTTACATTGAGACTCATCGGGCTGAGGTAGAAGCTGAATATCAGGACGTTTTGAGAACAGCACAGGAAATTCAACACTATTGGGAAGAACGTAATCGTGACCACTTGGCTCGTATCGCAGCCACACCCCCTAAACCTAACCAAAAAGCTCTCTGGGAAAAGCTGCAAGCGCAGAAAGCAAGAAATGCAGCAGAATCATGAATTTTCTGATTGACCATCATCTGGAAAGATATGGTGTTATTCTCTTAGGAAAAATTGCTAATGAAGGTTGGTTGGATCTGATTCCGATCCGCTTTATCACTTTCAAAGAGATTGAATTGCCAACCGATAGCAATGATCGCACTGTATGGCGAATCGCTCAAGAAAATCAGATGATTTTGTTGACGGCTAATCGAAATATGCAAGGAGAAGATTCACTAGAACAAGTGCTTCGTGAAGACAATACACCTGATTCATTGCCAGTTGTGACGATGGCAAATCTTGACCGTTTCAGTCGTGAACCGAACTATCGCAGCCGATGTGCTGACCGTATTATTGAGATTTTACTGGATATTGAAAACTACATGGGAATAGGGCGTATTTTTATCCCTTAAATAACCGGATACCAAGTTGCAGTCTAAGGTAGAATTTGTCATGGTTCGTGGAGTCCGGAGCGAAGCGGAGGAACGAAACGAAGCATCTGTAATAATTGATTCAGTAGGGGTACAGCATTGCCGTACCCTATGATAGTTAGCGATAACCTCTCAATAAAACTAGCCCTTGATCAAAAACTGAAATTGCCCAGCGATCGCGTCTTCCGCCTACCTTTCCCAAAGCCTTTGATCCCTTTACGGGAACCAATCACCATCACTTTAATAAATTCTTTCTGAGAAACCGGATCAGTACAGCACTTTCTAACATGGTGTAGTACAGTAACTCTAGGACAGTTCTGTTCTGGTTTTGTTTGGGTGTATCACATCGAATCTGAAAACACTGTAAACCCGTCCTCACCCTTACTCTGAACCAAGTATATAGGTATTGGGCAAGTGAACAATTTGATCTTGATAGTCATTTTTAAAGGCAGCTTCAGCAATGAAACTTAACTCATCCAAATTTTGTCCCATACTCAATTTGGGATTGAGAATAAAAATCCCAGGAATGTGATGGTTTTGGGCAATATGATCGTTGAGATGAACTGGCATAAATGTCCGGTTATTTGTGACTAGGACGAAATCATACTCTTCACACCAAAGCAATATTTCTGGGTCTAACGTTCCTCTTGGGGGAGTATTCGGTTCCCCAACTGCCCACACGATTAAATTTGGATTTAGCCCTAGTAATCTAGTTTTATAGCTAGGGTCTACATTTTCATCTAGGAGATACTTGAGCATCATGAATTTTCTTTCTTTGTTCTGCTCTAAGTTTCCGCATCCGAATAGCCGCAGGCGATGGGTTAAGTTGTTGTGCTTTAACTTGCTGGTGATTCCACTCTAACCAGTCAGCTAAATACTTGCTAACGGATTCTTTATTATGGAGGTAATAGAGAATTGTTGCGTAGACTTGCTCTAAGGTGAGGGATGGATAAGTCTGGGCAATTTCTTCTGGAGTACGGGCGCGATGGATGAAATCATAAAGGATGGTTTCGATGCCTACTCTAGTGCCTTTGAGACGAATGTCATTAGGGGCAAGGAAATTAAAATAATCTTCGAGTTGCATAAGTAGCTGGATAACAATACAGAAGAAGCAATTGTAGCCTAATTTATCCTAGCAAGCGAATCTCACGTTCTGTTCCTGATGGTATCGCTCTTTACTTTACCTGGGAAATAAAGGGCGAATACATTTTCGATTTCACCGTTAGCGTCAACGGGGATTCGTTGCCATTGAACTAGGGTGGTTGTCATCGCCTAAGCGATCGCCTCTTCCGCCTACCCTCCCCAAAGTCTGTGAAGCCAAGCGATCGCGCCAGCGAATCACACCCAGGATTCAATCCACCATGATCTGTCGCCTCAACAGACTCATCACTTCTCCGGAAGCACCATAAGGAATCGGTGGACTCCATTCCCTCACCTCCGCAAACCGTAAGCGATGCAGCGTTTTGATAATGCGGTTGATCCCTTTACGGGAACCAATCACCATCACCTTAATAAATTCTTTCTGAGAAACCGGATCAGTAGAAGTCTGAACAGAAACCTCAGCAGAAGGCAATTGATTGTCATTCGGCACAAAGTACGCTTGCATTTGAGTTCACCTGATTTTGAGTTGCGACCGAACGACTATATTTATGTAGTCATTCTCATCCTACACGATGGCTATATAAATGTAGTCATTTACTTGCTCGTGAGGCTCTGACACGATTAAGAGTATGGGAAGAGTCGGCAAAGCCCTTAAGCAGGTACTAGAGAATTACGACATCAGTCAGAACAAACTGGCGGTAGCGCTGGGAGTAAGACGTTCTGTGGTTTACCGTTGGTATCACGAACTTACAGATCCCACAGCCGAAACGGTTGCGGACATTGCACAGGCACTTCATCGCATTAATCCGAGTGCAGCAGCAGAATTTATCCGGTTGTATTTGGGTGAGTTTCTTGAGACTGAAGAGGATAGTTGAAGGGAAGCAAGCGATCGCGCCTTCCGTCTACCCTCCCCACAGCCTGTGAAGCCAAGCGATCGCGCCAGCGAATCACACCCGCGATTCAATCCACCATAATCTGTCGTCTCAACAGACTCATCATTTCTCCCGAAGCACCATAAGGAATCGGTGGACTCCATTCCCTTACCTCGGCAAACCGTAAGCGATGCAGCGTTTTGATAATGCTGTTGATCCCTTTACGGGAACCGATCACCATCACCTTGATAAATTCTTTCTGAGAAACCGGATCAGTGGAAGCCTGGATAGAAACCTCAGCAGAGGGCGATTGATTGTCATTCGGCACAAAGTACGCTTGCATTTGAGTTCACCTGATTTATACCCAACGATGTTGTTGGTTCCAACAACATCTAGATCAATTCTGCCAGATGTTGTGAGTTCCAACAACATTTACTTGCGGATCATCCTCTGACACGATTAGAGGTATGGGAAAAGCGGGAAAATCTCTCAGACAAGCATTGGAGACATACGGCATCAGTCAAAACAAGCTAGCCGTAACTTTGAAGGTTGATCGTTCAGTTGTATTTCACTGGTTTCACGAAAATCGAGATCCCTCAGCCGAAACCGTGGTGCAGATTGCTGAGGCACTTCATAGCCTCAATCCTGATGCAGCAGCAGAATTTATCCGACTGTACGTGGGTGATTTCCTCAAGAGTGATCAGGAAGATTGAAGGGAAGTTATGTCCCGATTGTTCCAGACGTTGCATGCAACGTCTCTACAATGTTTTGGCTTTGGAGCTACGATAGAAACTGAGTGGCATTGACGCAGAATTTAATTTTATTGTAGACAACCAGATTAAGTAACCTGAACCTATCCCATCTCAAGGATAATTGATTGGGTAGGGGTACGGCATTGCCGTACCCCTATGATGGCTCGTGAGGCTCTGACACGATTAAGAGTATGGGAAGAATTAATTATTTACGATCCTGTTGAAGAGGTAATAAGCGAATGGAAAAATTAGAAAAATATCGCTCGTTAGTTCGCCAGCTATTAAAAAAATATACTACTGAAGATGCAAAACACTCAGATTCAGAAATAGAGTGTCAACTCATTTTTGACACAGAACATGACCACTATCAGCTTCTAGATATCGGTTCGGATGGACTAAAAAGAGTCTACAACTGTTTTATCCATATAGATATTAAAGATGGCAAAATTTGGATTCAGCGAAATATGACCGAAGCTGATTTGGCACAAGATTTAGTAGAAATGGGAATACCCAAAGAGGATATTATTCTCGGTTTACATCCCAGTTATAAACGTCCTTACACAGGCTATGGTGTCGCAAGCGTGCGATCGCCTCCTTCCCCCTCAGTTCGTCAAACGCTGTCTGTGATTGGCAGAACAGACGATAGCCGAGGTGATTATCGTCTGATTTTAACCTTGAACCTATATCAGGGCACTTCGGGTATCGTGCCCCTACCCCATCTCAGGGATAATTGATGGGTAGGGGTACGGCATTGCCGTACCCTATGATAGCTACCGATAACCTCTCAATTTAATCAATAATAAACCTTCTGCCCTCTGCCTTCTGCTATATCGCGCCAGGGAATCACACCCAGGATTCAATCCACCATAATCTGTCGTCTCAACAGACTCATCAGTTCTCCGGAAGCACCATAAGGACTCGGTGGACTCCCTTCCCTCACCTCGGCAAACCGTAAGCGATGCAGCGTTTTGATAATGCTGTTGATCCCTTTACGGGAACCAATCACCATCACCTTGATAAATTCTTTCTGAGAAACCGGATCAGTAGAAGCCTGGATAGAAACCTCAGCAGAGGGCGATTGATTCTCATTCGGCACAAAGTACGCTTGCATTTGAGTTCACCTGGTTTAATTTAGTGTGGTCTACTAAGACTACATTAAGTCTAAGGAAATGTGGTCGCATAAGACAACATTTACTTGCTCACCATCCTCTGACACGATTAGAGGCATGGGAAAAGCGGGACAAGCTCTCAGGCAAACATTAGACACCTACGGCATCAGTCAAAACAAGCTAGCCGTAACCTTGGGAGTTGATCGTTCGATGATTTTCAAGTGGTATCACGAGAAAAGAGATCCCACTGCTGAAACCGTGGTGCAGATTGCGGAGGCACTTCATAGCCTCAATCCTGATGCAGCAGCAGAATTTATCCGATTGTACGTGGGTGATTTCCTCAAGAGTGATCAGGAAGATTGAAGGGAAGTTATGTCCCGATTGTTCCAGACGTTGCATGCAACGTCTCTACAATGTTTTGGCTTTGGAGCTACGATAGAAACGTTAGAGATTGTTATGAAGCAGACTGTTATGCTCAGTTTTAAGAAAAAAATTGTGACTGATGAAGCGATGCGTCCTGTTGCGGTGTTGATTGATTATCAGGACTGGCAGAAAATTGAGCAATTATTAGAGGCTTATCAATTACAACAAAAACAAGAATTTAATTTAAACCAGTATGCAGGTGTGATTCAATTAACTCAAGACCCTTTGGAGTATCAGCAGCAAATGAGGGATGAGTGGCATTGACGCAGAATTTAATTTTACTGGATACGAATGTAGTTCTGTACTTCTTAGGGGGGCGTTTAACTAACCCGTTACCGTCAGGACAATATTTTGTGTCAGTGATTACTGAAATTGAATTGTTATCCTATCCTAGTCTCAGTTCAGATGAAGAAGTACAGATTCGGGATTTCTTAGCTAAGATTATAGTGGTGGAACTGGAGAGTAGTATTAAGGATTTAGCAATTACATTTCGGAAACAATATAGACTGAGGCTTCCTGATGCAATAATTGCTGCAACTGCACAAGTTTTAAAGGCAACATTGTTTACCAATGATGTAAGATTGGTTAATTTGGTAGAAATTAAAACTCAGTCAGTGCAGATTGTGTAATTGAGAGCGTTCCAATAGTTACAACAGGTCAACTAAAATGATCATGGAGTTAACCCAAGCTTTGCTTTCCAGGCTTGGAGTTTTCTATAAATCTCTTCTTGTTCGGGTTTTGGGGGTAAAGTGGCAATTCGTGCCAACCGCTGACGATTCTTTTCTGCCCAATAGTCCTGAATTTCCTGGGCTGTTTGTAAAACCGTTTGATACTCAGCTTCTACTTTACTACGATGGGTTTCAATGCAGGATAATGCAGCATCAGCTTGTTCTTGGGTTAAGGGTAGCCAGTCTTGAATTAGCTGAGGAGACCATCCTGACGTGAGATAATCCATGACATCATAAAGAGTAATCCGGGTTCCTGCGATCGTCAATCCCCGTTCTGTACGGATGATAGCTGATTGTTTGTTGGGTGATTGAGTCATACCTATACCTTCTTTCTAAATTCATGTAGAGACGCGCCATGGCACGTCTATCAATTATCGGGGCGGGTTTAGCTGTTTAATTTTGGGATTGACGGATAACCTCTCAACAAAACTCGTCATTTATCCCATGGCACATTTATAAATTGTAGGGGCGGGTTTAGCCGTTTAATTTTGGTATTTACCGATAAGATTTCAACAAAACCCGCCCTTGATCAAACAAGGGATGATTTCCTCTCGAATAGTTACGTTGTTTGAGGAATTATAGCATTGATTTCGATAACTGGATTGGTGTTCTATCGCGATTTCCCATTTGATGCAGTACCTTGGTAAGGGCGCAGGTCCTTGCGCCCCTACATTCGGGTATTTTGTCTTTATCGGAACTCACGGTGAATTTCATCTAGGAGATACTTGAGCATGATTAATTTTCTTTTTTTGTTCTGCTCTAAGTTTCCGCATCCGAATAGCCGTAGGCGATGGGTTAAGTTGTTGTGCTTTAACTTGCTGGTGATTCCACTCTAACCAGTCGGCTAGATATTTGCTGACAGCTTCTTTATTATGGAGATAATAGAGAATTGTTGCGTAGACTTGCTCCAAGGTGAGGGATGGATAGGTGTGGGCAATTTCTTCTGGAGTACGGGCGCGATGGATGAAATCATAAAGGATGGTTTCAATGCCTACTCTAGTCCCTTTGAGACGAATGTCATTAGGGGCGAGAAAATTAAAATAATCTTCGAGTTGCATAGCTGAATGAAGATACAGAAAGAGCATAAAGCTTAATCTATCCTAGCAAGCGAATCGCACGTTCTGTTCCTGATGCGATCGCTCTTTACTTTACCTGGGAAACCTAAGACTTGCGATTGTTTGGATTATCCGTTTGGAGTCTTGAATATTGACGTCCCGCCAACCTCGAACTATTCAACCTGGATACTGTTACCATATCAAGCCAAATACCTTGGGGTGGGCAAAAGTAGCGAACAATAGCCCAAGCATTTGAGGTTTATAAATTTTGCCCAACCTACCTAACTATCGGTATCATGCCAACATAAAAGAAACAAGAATTTACCTTTACCGCCAATCGCCTATTAGAACAAACGATGCCCAGTGATAGGGTCTGAAGTAATCTCCTTTGTCTGGATGATCAAGGTATTCTGTTAAGAAAGCAATTTGACTTTGCCGCAGAGCTTCTGCTTTTGTAATATTAGGTTGACTAAACTGTTGATAAAATCGAATCATAAACTCAGCAATTGCTGAGTCATCTACGTCCCATAGAGTACCAAGTGTACTGTCTACTCCGGTTCGTAAAGCTGTTCCTGAAAATCCAAAAACTGCCTGCTCGCCTCCTAAAGCTGTACCAGGACTACTAAGAACTACTAATTCAATAGAATTTAATTTGTTATCCTGACTGGATCGCAGCAAATCTTCAAAATCTTGTAATGTTATTGCCTCATCCCAAGTAAGCATATTACCAGCAGTTGCAATATGAAGAATAGAAAAAGAACGCGATTCAAGCGCTTCTTTAACAGTTTGAATGGTGAAATTTTGATCAAATAATAATTCACTTGGTATCATTTGACTAATTTCCGTAACCTCAACCGAAACCTTGTCTAATACACCAATTCCATACTGTTCAAAAGAAGGTGTATTAGATGCTCCTGCAATTAAAGCTCTTAACGGTCTTTCCCTTATCTGAGCTTGTATCATTTGTATACTAGGAGTGATGGCAATCGCATAATTTTCTACCAAATACTGTTGACCATCATAAAAAGCTGCCATAGGAATATGGCGGAGCCAATCATCCAACACAAATACCAGAGTTTTGACATCACTTTGAGCTAACGCTAATTCAGCAGGTTGAATCAGCAAGTCATAAAGTTCTTTAGAATCTGATTTAAGCTGGCTCAGGGAGGTATAACGCCTTGTGAGGTTTCGTCGATATTTTTTCACAATTTGGTCTAATTTATTTTTAGATACTCCATAATTGGTGTAGTGGTATAAAGGTTGACTTGGTAAGTGAAAAATTACTTCTAGACGATCGTCCAGAATAATTGGATAGATGACGGCAGCTTTTGCGTCAATTTGCTCAATCTGCACTAATTCATTATCCACATAAAATAACTCGCGGAAGTTGTTGAATTCAGTTAAATGGAGGGACTCAATAACTTGACGAACTTGATGAAGATTTTTTTGTTTAGGTTCAGTCTTGTGTAATTGTAAGAGTGAATCAATTTTTTTTCGATAAACACGTTCTACAGTTTCTCTTAAAAACACCTGTATAGCTGGATTGAGACTGGTCAAGTCACCGTCTAAAGACTGTAGACTATCAAATGCTTCCGTGTGAGCAGATACAGCCCCCTGAATATCTCCTTGCGTTTCCAACAAACGACCTTTGGAGTTTAAAGCTTGGGCAAGAATGACTAATTTATCAGAAGAGGTTACTCCATCTGTATCTGTCTGTAATAAATTCAAACTGTCTGAGACTGCCTTCTCCGCTTCAGTTAATTTATCCAATTCATGATAAGCTATCGAGATATTGCTCAGCAGCATAGCTTGTTTTAATTTATAGTCTCTAATTTCAAAGGATACAGCCGCTTGTTTCCAGGCTTTTTCTGCCTCAACAGATTGACCAACTTTGTAAAGTTCTCCACCTAGTTCAGATAACAGCGATACATTTTGAATATCTTGTTTTGCCTGATCGCGTTCTATCTGGGCAGCAGCAACTTCTTGGTTAGCTTGCTGAATCCTCTGCTCTGCTTCCTTAACTTTCTGATTGGCAATTTGAGCTTCTTGTTCTGCCTTTTCCAGTTTGGCTGTCGCTACATTTACTTGCTGATTGGCGGTTTGAATTCTCTGTTGAGCCGCTTTAACTTTTTGATTAGCAACTTGAGCCTGCTGCTGTGCTTGTTGTAGTTTTTCCGTAGCTAAACTCACTTGCTGATTAGCGTTTTCAACTCGACGCTTGGCAGCTTTTTCATTCTCATTAGCGGCTTTAACCGCTTGCTGTGCTTTTTGCAATTCTGTTTGAGACACAGCTATTTGCTGCCTAGATTGTTTAACTCGTTGGTTTGCTTGTGAAGCCTTATTTTCCGCCTCTCGTTGCGCTTTTTGAGCTTCTCGCTGCGCTTGTTCCGCTTTTTCAGCTTGCTTAGTTGCTTCCCTAGCTTTTCCCACTTCCCGACTCGCCACTGTTCCTGAAATGAGGGCGATTAGTAAGGCGGCAATTGAGACAATAGAGCCAATAATTACCCGTTGTTTAGCTTTGCGATTCGCCTCAGTTAACACCTGATTGCGCTGTTCTGCGGCTTCTCTATCCTTCCGTTCCCGTTCTAATTCCGCTTCCCTTTCTGCTACCGCAATTTGCGCCTCAATTGCCTTCTTTTCACCAGCAGCAAGAAACTGCTGATCCAGATAACTTAAATTTTTTCCTTTCGCCCAAGCTTGCGCCTCTTGCAACGCCTTACCCTGCAACAGAAAGTCATCCTCATACCCAGAGGCTACCCACTTTCTAAACGTCTCGGCGTAGGGACGTAGATTCCTTAATTCTTGGTCAATCCAATTTTGGTCAAAGATGAGCCGATAAATGCGATTGTAAGTCCTTAAGCTTCCTCCCTGCTTCACCACCAACCCCGCCAGCTTTAATCGGGCTTCATCATCACTATTCGTGGCGTCAATTTCCCCATCCTGCCAAATTTGCCGATACAATTCCAGTAAATACCCTGCCCGTTGCTCATTGCTTAAAACGCGATCGCGGATTGTCCGGAGATGTTCTGGCTCATCCTGGGCTTCCCAGTTTTCCAGTATACGCGATCGCACTAACTTTTCGACTAATAATTCTGCCTCACGGCTAGAGGTAATGGCAAAGGGAGAAGTCAGCACCAACTGACATAACTTTTGTGTCAGAAACGGTTGTCCCCCTGTCCAGTTTATGATCTCCCTGAGAACTACCTGGGGATTCTCCGCCTTACCCGCTAATCCCGGCGCTAAGGGTGACACTTCCGACAAGCTAAACCCGCGCAATTCAATCGCCCTACCAATATTAAACGGCGTGCGGGTTTTATCCTGAATTAAATCTGAAGGCGTCGCCACTCCCAACAAGGCAAATGTTAGGCGTTGATAGTCTGAATGATCTGCCCGTTCGTTATAACAAGCGCGAATCAGGGCAAAAAAATCGTCTTTTAGGTCTAACTTGAGAATACTATCGATTTCATCAATAAAAATAACAATCGGTTGGGAAATCTCGGCTAATAATACCGTCTCGATAAACTCACCCAAACGCTGTGTCGGGGACAATCCCTCCCGTTCATTCCACCATTTGATCACCTTAACCTTAATTCCCAAACTCCGCGCCAGTCGGCGAATTAAACCCAGATACCATTCCGAAGGGGCAATATCGTGACTCCCAATGGCGGTAATATCAATCACACCACAAGCAACACCCTCGGCTTGCAATCGCCGCATGGTTTGCACCCGCAAGCTAGATTTACCCATTTGGCGGGAATTGAGAACATAGCAGAATTCGCCTGCTTTTAAAGCTTCATAAAAATCCTGATCCGCTTGGCGCACCACATAGGTGGGATGATCCTGTTTTAGACTCCCGCCGACTTGATAGCTGTAGTCTGGATGGGATGCGGTACTCATCCTCAAATCCCCCGAAATGGTATGTATACGGTAATCCGTAGGGTGCGTTAGCGCAGCGTAACGCACCGCCTTTATTTTCGCCCAGAATTGGTGCATTCTGGCGTTAAATTATTTTATCCTAACAATTTCCCTTAAGATTTTTGCCCCAAATTGGTGCGTTACGGCGCTATAAATGATTTAATTCTCGCAATTCTCACTAAATAAGCGCCTAACGCACCCTACATTCCATTGCTGTAGGGGCGCACCGACGTGCGCCCTTCTGACGTGCGCCCTTCTGACGTTCGCCCTTTTAACACGCCCGCAAATGAGGAAAGGGCGACCCGAGTTAATTAAGTGGATTACCGTTGTTAATTGATGCAAGCGGGTCGCCCCTACACAAGGTTTATGGCACTGTAAATGAAGGCGATCGCGTTTGTTACATTTCTGATGTTTGTAGTCAATGATGCCAGATTAGGGCGCTAAAGCGCAACTACGAACCTAGTTTAAGGACTGTGCTATTTGACCTAATTTTTTTAAAATACCAGCTACTCTGTATAACTCATTTCCCTGATTCAATACGGAAAACTCATTAGAAAAACTATAGTGCGGCGTCGGTTGTTGACTCAATTTAATAAAAATAAACTCTGTCCCATTCGTGACTAATCCAAATGCTGGCTTTTCTGGCTGAGGATACGCCATCATATAAGCCAATGCTTGAGGAATTCCCACCTTTAAGGAGTATTCTGCCCGTTTTGCCTCAATTACCGTAATCCAAAACTGGGGTTGGCAGATTAAAATATCAATCTTTCCCCGTACAGTTGTCCCGTTATCCTGGGAGGTAATTCTCACCTCATGTTCAGCCGCTAAGTAAAATGGTGAACGATAAAACCCAGCCACACTCAATAACGGGGATAGCACCACCATTTTAACAATGGGTTCTAACATGGGATATTGAGACAAATGAAGATAATCATCTTTGACTTGATCCAGCCATTGCTGTTCTACTGGACTCAGTTCGGGTAAATTCTCCTGCCATTCTGGAAAAAACTGGGCTTCGTCAGTTGGTACTAACCCAAAGGTTTCACTCAGTTGATGTAAGGTAATCTCTTGAGCAGAAATTGTTTGCACTGATGGATTCATCATTCATTTCAAATATTTTTGTTTTGTAGGGTGCGTTAGCGTAGTGTAACGCACCACCTTTTATTATCTCTCAGAATTGGTGCGTTACGGCGCTAACTCATTTAATTCTCAAAATTTACACTAAATAAGCGCCTAACGCACCCTACATTTATATTCATATAGATTTACAGATGTATCAATCAGCAGCATAGCGAGTTTCGCGCATAGCCTTGTGATCAAAATCAGGAATGAACTGAATTTGCCCTGCCAGATCAAGCAAATTCTTCTTGCGGCGAGAGCGTACTAGCTCTTGCAAAGCAAGGTTCAGTAATTCTTCTTGGGTAGTGAGCTTTGTTAATTTCAAGGCTTCGTTGAGCAGGGCTTCATCAAGGTTAAGAGTGACTTGCATAGTTTGCAGATAGGTTACAGTTTCGTAGGGTGCGTTAGCGTAACGCGCCACCTTTTATTCTATTCCCAAATTGGTGCGTTACGGCGCTAACTCATTTAATCCTCACAATTTACACCAAATCAGCGCCTAACGCACCCTACATTTATATTCATATAGATTTGATAAAACGCTTGAGTTCCCCTTCTCCCGTGCAACAAAAAGCGAAGCATCCTCTGTCCTCCCCCCTCTTGTAGGGGGGAACGAGGGGGGTCTGGAGTTGGGGTTAGGGAAAGAGGGTGAAGTACGAAGGATTTAATCTCCCAAATTATCGCGGAAATAATTCCGGTACAAATCACACCTCGGAATCGCCTCATTTCCCTGTAACTGCACTAACCCCATACTGTCTAATTTAAACGCTAACTCGGCATCTAATTCCACGGACTTATTTTTCACTACCACCTGACGAAACGCTTCCTTTAATTTGGGATATTCCTTCAAATTCCACCAATGTCGCCGCAAATGATCACTATAAATTCCCGCTTCTGTCGCCGCTGTTTCTGCTAACTCTTCTAACGTCACATCCTGACGCCGCAAATGATACAACGCTTTTTGAACTAAATAGGGATGTCCCCCGACTAACTGCGTTAATTCCTCAACCTGACTGGTTGTCCAATTCAGTCCATAACGTCCGGCTAAATCTAACATCTGCTCGGTACTAAACTCCGGCAATTCCACATTTTTGCCCACATTAAATGGCGATTGATTAATATCCAACGGCACATACACCTCCGTTGAATGTACCACCACTAACCGCAATTTTTCCCACAATTCGCTACTAAAATCACCATACCGCGCCCCCTCATACCAAGAGCGCAATAAGGCAAAAAAGTCATCAGCAATGGCTCGATGGGGAAATACTCGGTCAACTTCATCCAACCCCAAAACCAAGGGCTGGTCAATTTCTTCTAATAAACATTCCTCAAAATAGGCTGTACATTTATCCTTACTTCCATACCCACTCCAATATTCATCCAACTGATTTAATTGCTTGAGTCGCCGCCCCACCTGTTCACAAAACCAGCGTAAAAATTGATCTAAATTGCCTAAAAGCTGACTATCTGCTCGTTGTAAACTTAAGGGGATAGCATGATACCCTTGTTCTTTGGCATGATGAAGAATTCGCGCCATTAACGAGGTTTTTCCCATCTGTCGGGGGGCTTTAATCCGAATCAAGCTACCGGGTTGTAAAATTTCTTGATAACAATCCGTTTCTATTGGCAAACGCTCCACATATAACCCGGATTTGAGTGAAACCGCGCCTCCGGGTTCCCGTTGTAATTCCGGTTCTGCTACAGGTAACGGAGGAGAATCGGGACTAGCCACCGCAGGCGCAGCAGGTTCTGGAGTCTCCACGGAGGGAGCCAGCCAAGGTTCTCCCCCATCTTGGCATATCAGCGCCAACAGTTCCTGCACAATCGCCGATGTATCGTCAGGAGAATGCCATTCCCGTTGCTGAATCCGCTGTAAATATCCCCGCAGGTCATAATTTAATGGGGAATCCATGGGAAAGTTGACCCGAATTGGCAGAATCACGGGTTTCTTTTCTTCCCGTCTATCCCGCAATTCCCTCGCCCGTCGCACTTCCTCTGTCACCATTTCACTGGTTGCCGATTGGGAGGATAATAAGAGGAGGAAATAATCACATTGTTCTAATTCCTGATCAATTCGTTCCGCCCAATTTTCCCCTAAACGAATACTGGCTCCCGCCATAAACGGTTCATGTCCAGCCGTTTTCAAGGCTTCATAAAACTGCTGGGCTAAACTGACATCAGGATCACGGCTGCGGTAGCTGATAAAGATTTTGGCAGTTTGAGGCGAAGGGGAGGCGATAGGATGAGGAGATGTTGGGGTTAAGAAGTCTTGCAGGGTTGACCATTTTTCGCTGATTGTACTGAGTGGTAAAGCTAGCGCCCCTTGGCTATGGTCAAACGCCGCAATTACTCCAACCACCCGCTGAATTTCCGCATCAAAAACAGGGGAACCACTATAGCCTCCCTGCACCCGTTGAGCATCTGCCATTACCCGCAGCCGCAGCATGGGTAAATTGCCAAAATTGGTTTGGGGATTGATATCCGTAATTGCTCCATCAATGGACGCGCCTTCTGGAAAATCGGGACGCCCATAACCAATACTTAAGAAGCGATGCATCGGTGTCACTGAGAGGGACAAGGGAACGCCTTCCCCCTGATACCCAGTTATCTGCAAGACAGCAAAATCATCCTGCTGACTATTCCCCAGATACACCAAGGATACCGATTTCCCCTGCACTCGTACTTGTTCCCAGCCACCAGCCGCTTCCACCACATGGGCGCAGGTGAGCAAATACCCGTGAGACGAGACAAAAAATCCTGTCCCTCGGATAATACCATCCTCAGCCGCCGCGATCGCAACTGTCGCCCGTTTTACCTGTTGCCAACTCATCAGGCTTGATTACCGTTTATCCATCTTCCAACTCACTTTAACCTTAAGGGTTGCGGTTCCCGAAGATTCCACCAGATACACATTACCTTTGGCAGTAAAATTAATCCCAAATTCCACTTCAGCATCCGTGGCTTGGGTTTCTCGATGTAATTGTTGAAAGGCTTTGGTTAAGGGGCGACAACCGCGTACAATTAACGCCTGAATCACATTAAAGCTGCGATCAAGTTTCTTAATTGGCGATTCTCCAGGCGTTGCTACCTGACCCACAGTAGATTCTGGCACGTCCACCGCCACCAAAATCGTACCACCATCGTCCGTATCGAGTTCCAAAAGTTGCTGCGCCATAATTCAAATGACCAATGACTAATAAATTTCCGCTTCAAGCTGACTCAGTGGTACAAAACACTCTTGCGGTAAAAGAATCGGTTTCGCCCGAAAAATCAACTTACCACGATAGGTAAAGCGGTCAATTGCCACACCCATGGGACGTTGGGTCAGGTGGGGATGGACTTCATAATAGGTATGGTATATCTGCCGAGCGGCTCTGAGAAGACCCGGGTCTAACAACATCGGTAACCCTGTCCGAGTGTCTTGATACTCTTCTTGCCATTGCTGTGATGTGTATACCACCCGCCTAACCCTATTGTTTAATTCACCACCATGATTCTTGTCGGACGTTTCGCTGTAGAGCGAGTCGCTGCGCTCCTGGTTAACTTAACTTATGGCTGTTTGAGAATTTCAATCAAAGCATTTCCCATCTCCTGACAGCCGACAAGCGTCATTCCTGCTGACATAATATCCCCTGTACGGTTACCTTTCTCTAAAACTTTAAAAACGGCTTGCTCAATTTGGTCAGCCGCCGTTGGTTGATTCAACCCATAGCGTAGCATCATTGCCGTACTCAAGACTTGAGCCAAGGGATTTGCCTTATTTTGTCCAGCAATATCCGGCGCGGAACCGTGAACGGGTTCAAAAACGCCGGGTCCTTTTTCCCCTAAACTGGCAGAGGGTAACATGCCAATACTCCCGGTAAGCATCGCCGCCGCATCAGAAAGCACGTCTCCGAATAAATTGCCCGTGACAATCGTATCAAACTGCTTAGGTGCCCTGACTAACTGCATGGCAGCATTGTCAACATACAGATGAGATAACTCCACATCCGGATACTCAGCCGCTAATTGAGTCATGCGATCGCGCCATAATTGAGATACCTCGAGAACATTAGCTTTATCAACCGAACAGAGTTTACCCTGGCGTTTGCCAGCGGTTTCAAATGCCACTCGTCCAATCCGGTCAATTTCGGCTTCCGTATACGCCATTGTATTTACCCCGCGCTTTTCCCCGGTTTCGGTGGTAAAGATACCCTTCGGCTGACCGAAATAAACCCCGCCTGTCAATTCTCGCACCACCATAATATCCACCCCGTCAACCACCTCCCGTTTCAAGGTTGAAGCATCAATGAGTTGGGGTAATATGGTGGCAGGTCGCAAATTGGCAAATAACCCTAATCCTGCTCGTAATCCCAACAAACCCGTTTCCGGGCGTTGATGGCGCGGCAGGTTATCCCATTGATAACCCCCAATAGCCGCCAGTAAAACAGCGTCGCTATGGCGGCATTTTTCCAGGGTGTCAGTCGGTAGGGGTTCCCCAGTAGCATCAATTGCCGCCCCTCCGATTAAGGCTTCAGTGAATTCAAAGCTAAGGTCGAACTGTGCGCCAATCACGTTTAACACATCTACCGCGACTGCCATAATTTCTGGACCGATGCCATCACCGGGCAAAAGGGTAATGCGGTAGTGCTGCTGTGCCATAACTTATACTGTGTAATCCTGTGGACAATCTGAACAAGTGGACGCCTGAACCATGCAACTTGACCAAGCAGTCTCTTATCATAACGGCTAATTGACCCCCCTGACTGGAATTGGTTTCAATTTTTTAAGTTCATCGGGAAAATGGGGATTGAGGATTAGGGAAGAGGAGAGAACAGGAAGAAAGAGTTTCAGTGATCAGATGTTGATCATTCGCTCATCGATAACAAGCTGGAGGATGTCTAAAACTCATTAAGTTGGAACGATATAAGCTTTTACTACGGAGACTGAGATTACGATGGCATTGAATTTAGTGAACCAACTGGGTGAATGGAATCCCCAGTTATTTCGGGAAATCAAAGGACGGCTGAAACCCCGCAATATTTTAATTGCCGTCGCCATGTCTTTCCTGGGACAGTTACTGCTACTGATGGTTTTCGCGGGTCAATTACCCGTGGTTAAGGATACCATGACGGTTTACAACCGTTATTGTACAGGGTCAACTGAGGAATACTCGAGGGTTCCCGCCTGTCTATTCGATGGGTCAGGTGGGTTTGTGATCAATTGGTCTCTCTGGTGGCAGGATGTATTTTTGGGACTCAGCCTCATCGGTATTTTTGCCGTGTTAGTCGTTGGCACGTATATGCTGATTAGTGACCTGTCTCAGGAAGAACGTCGGGGTACGCTGAATTTTCTCCGGCTGACTCCGGGTTCAACGCTGAGTATTTTAGGCGGCAAATTGTTGGGAGTCCCCCTATTACTGTATCTTGTCGCCGCCCTCGCCTTGCCCTTGCATCTGGTGGCGGGTTTGGCGGGTGACGTTGGGTTGAGTCAGATTGTAGCCTTCTACGCGGTTCTGGGTGTCAGTTGTCTATTCTGTTTCAGTGGGGCGTTACTTTTTGGCTTAGTCGGTAGTTGGTTGGGCGGTTTTCAAGCGTGGTTAGGGGGTGGCGCCATTCTCCTATTCCTATCGATTACCACCAGCGTTATTGACGGGGGGATGACTTATTATGCTACCGATTGGCTGACCTTGTTTAATCCGGCAATTTTGTTACCCTACCTGATTAATTCGAGTTCTCTAGATGTCGCGAATACCTATCCGAATGGGAATTTTAAGGATTTGGTTTGGTTTTTTATTCCCATCGGAAAGACAATAGGGATGATGGCAGGATTTGCCATTCTCAATGCGGGTTTATGGAGTTACTGGATTTGGCAGGGGTTAAATCGAAATTTTCACAATCCTACGGCTACCTTACTGAGTAAGCGACAAAGTTATCGGTTAACGGCTTGCGTTGAAGTGATGATTCTCGGATTTGCCTTAAATCCTCAGGTAACAAATTGGAGAAGTTATGCCGAAGGATTGTTTGAGAATCTGGAAATCCTGCTAGTGTTTAACTTGATCCTGTTTTTAGGGTTAATTGCCGCGTTGAGTCCCCATCGTCAAACGATGCAAGATTGGGCGCGTTACCGCCATGCCAAACGCTCGTCCCGCAAGGCTGGAATTATGGCAGACTTAATCTGGGGCAAAACCAGTCCCGCCCCTGTGGCGATTTTCTTGAATTTAGCGATCGCGTCTGCTATTTTACTGCCATGGATTCTGCTGTGGTCGCCCAGTGAATATAAGACACCCGCGATTTTGGGTGTGTTGGTTATGGTCAGTCTCGTCGTTTTCTATGCTTCAATCGGACAGCTTATGCTGTTGATGAAAACACCGAAGCGGGCGGTTTGGGCAGCAACGGTGGTTGGTGGACTGATCATCTTACCGCCGATTATTCTGGAAGTGTTGTCCATGTCCCCATCAGTAGAACCTGCGGCATGGCTATTTTCGGCGTTTCCTTGGGCTAGCATCCAATATGCGGCGGGAACGTCAGTATTATTCGCCCTCGTTGGTCAATCCCTGGCATTAGTCTTGTTGAATCTGCAACTCACCCGACAGTTGAAAAAAGCCGGTGAGTCTTCGACCAAAGCCTTACTGTCTGGGCGAATGCCCTTAGAGATTCAGTAGTTGAATCATCATTGTATTGTAGAGACGCGCCATGGCGCGTCTCTACAGCTAAAATTGTGTTGGCTAAACCCTTGGAAGCAAACCCAGAAAACCTGCATAATGCAAAAAATCCGTCAATTGGTAATTCTACCATTATTAACTCTTTTCGCGATCGCCACCCTCAGCAGTTGCGGTGGTGATGGTGCAGAATCAGGAGCAATTCGAGTTGGCTCAAAAGATTTTGCTGAACAATTTATCTTAGGAGAAATGTATGCCCTGGTACTAGAAGCGGAAGGCTTTCCCGTAGAACGCAAACTTAACTTAGGGGGGACTCAGGTGACTCATGAGAGTCTCAAATCGGGAGAAATTGATTTATATCCAGAATATACCGGGACTGGATTAATCACAATCTTGAAGCGTCCCCGGAATAGCGATTCCCAAGAAGTTTATAAAATCGTTTCCCAGGAGTATGCACAACAGTTTAATTTAGAGTGGCTGGAACCCGCCCCCATGAATAATACATACACGCTGTTTATGACGCCAGAGGATGCCCAACAGTATGGAATTGAAACGATTTCTGATATAGTGCCTCAAGCGAATGAACTGAAGATGGTTGGCACCTATGAGTTCCAAGGGCGTCCTGATGGATTATCTGGGCTGAAGCAAGTGTACGGTGATTTTAAATTAGCAGAGTATAAAGCCGTGAATGCCGCATTGAGATATCAAGCCTTGGCTCAAGATCAAGCCGATATTGCTGTAGGATTTGCCACAGATGGAGAAGTAAGCGCTCTGAATTTGGTCAGACTTGAAGATGACAAAAATTTCTTTCCTCCTTATGAGGTTGCACCCGTCGTGCGTCAGGATGTCCTAGAAGAAAACCCAGAAATTGAAACGACACTCAATGAGCTGTCTGCGAAAATCACCGATGAGGCAATGCAACGTCTCAATTACCAGGTAACTGGGAAACAACGGGAACCTGCTGAGGTAGCGAAAGAGTTTCTCGTTGAACAAGGATTTCTGGAATCTAATAACTAGGGTGAACTTTAGTTAGGAGTTGCTGAATAAGTGCTGTGGTGAGGGGGAGCGGGGGAAGCCGGGAAAGCCAATGTAGAGACGTGCCATGGCACGTCTGGGAGCGGGGGAGCTCTTCCAACTCAACTGATTTAAGCAATTTGTTCCAAGCATCGGAGACATCTTGATCATCGGGACGTTCACGCCGTAGTTCTATTAAAGTACCTAAAGTTTAGTACCAAATTCGCTCATAATCGGAATAGTTCTGGCTATTCTAATTTTCCTCTACTTTGGCATAGAATGAAAACCTATGCACAGAAACCAAATTTGGATTAGCTACCCCCGTTATAACTCAGTCCGCGTAGGCGGACTTTGTTTGTGTAGAAGCGATTTTAATCGCCGTGGCAAAAGGGAGTCACTATTAAAGGTTGGCATGAATGGTTAACGTCAAGGGATGCATGTGGGGAAAGTCTCGCTGAATAATGCGGATAACTTTTTGTTGACTGGTTTTATTTTTGACAATAAATTGGGCAGTACCATCGCCTTGAGAACCAACACCCTTGCCCCCTAGAATATAAGGTTGAATCGGTTCATAATTGAGCAGTTGGTGCAAAACGGGAGCCGTCAATTGCGGGGAACAAGCGGGGATGAGATAGCGATCAAATTCAGCTTGTGCCTGGGTCATTAACTGACCCAACTTTTGAGCATCTCCGGCTTGCAGTGCTTCAACCGCTGCTTGAGTAATTTGATAACTGATAGTACCGAGATAGTGCTGCACATTCTTCTGGATGTTATCAGTGCCAAAGGGATAACACTGATTCAGCCGACTGAGAATTTCTTGGGTATTTTTATTTGCACCCAGATCAACAATCACAAAAAACAAATCTTTGGCAACGTTTAGCTCGATAATATCTGCCGATGTGCCATCAAAAATCATGGCAATTGGTTGATTCCCATAAGCGCAGGCTTGATCCATACGTCCGCAGCGAGAAGGTGTGGTTGTCTCACCCAGATAAGCATATTCCATTTCGCCTCGCCGATTCATTTTTAGGTCATACAAGCGATTAAAAGCGCGTGCGACTAAAACGCAAATGGCTGCACTGGAGGATAACCCTTTCTGAATGGGTAAATCGGTGCGATAGTTATCGATTTCTACGCCACCTACTTGGAAGTAGGTGAGAAAATGATAGGCGACGCCAGCCGCATAACTGCCAAACCCTCCCTTTTGGGCTTCAGCCAGGAGAACAGAGCGTTCCATGGGCAACTGAATCGGGTCTGGACGAGTACCATCACTCAGGGAAGGGTGAAGAATGAAGTGGGTAGGATGGGGCTTGACTTTGGCATAGAGTCCCTGATTCGTTCCTGTGATAATGGTATAACCTTTTCCAAGCTGCGGATTCAGGCGGCGGTAGCCTCCCGCCCAATCGCTATGTTCACCAAACAGACAAAGGCGACCTGGCAAAAACAGTTCCATTCCTGTCCCCTATAATTATTGCGATCGCTATTAATAGAGTACTCTGGAGGTTAACACCTTGGCGCGATCGCTCTGGAGATCATCCCATTTACAATCTCAAACTGATATGACCCACTTTGGCATCATCTGTCCTGCTTCAGCCGGTCACCTCAACCCGATGACTACCTTAGGATACGAGCTAAACAAGCGTGGTCATCGTGTTACCCTGTTTGGAATACTCGATGCTCAGCCCAAAACTGTAGCAGCAGGACTGGATTTTTGGGCAATTGGTGAATCTGAGTACCCTCTTGGGGCAAATGCCGAATTGTTTGCCCAATTAGGTAAACTCAATGGTCGCCCCGCCTTGCAATACACTATCAATTGGATAGCTAAACGGACAGCAATGTTTTTCCGAGAAGCTCCGGACGCGATTAAAGCGGCTGGTGTGGAAGCGCTGCTAGTCGATCAAGTTTCACCCGGAGGAAGAACAGTTGCTGAATTATTGGACATTCCCTTTGTCACTGTCTGCTCTGCCTTAATGTTAAATCGAGACTACAATCTTCCTCCCTTTTTCACGCACTGGCGCCATAATCCGGTTTGGTGGGCGCGTCTGCGAAACCGACTGGGTTACAAGTTACTTGATCGGCTTGGGCAACCTATCCAAAACGTAGTTGCAGAGTACCGCCAAAAGTGGAATTTACCCGTTAATTCTAGCTACGGTGATGCCTACTCCCAACTAGCTCAACTGAGTCAACAGCCTGCTGAGTTGGAATTTCCCAGGCAGGATTTACCTGAGTGTTTTCATTTCACAGGACCCTATCATAATCCTGCCAGTCGAGAACCTGCTCCTTTCCCTTTTGAAAAGCTAACAGGGAAACCCTTGATTTACGCCTCAATGGGAACTCTCCAAAATCGCTTGATGCATGTTTTTCACCAAATTGCGGAAGCTTGTGTTGGATTAGATGTCCAGTTGGTAATCTCTCTGGGTGGTTCTGCGAGTCCAGAATCCCTACCAGAATTACCCGGTTTGCCGTTAGTTGTTGGCTATGCACCCCAATTGGAATTGTTGCAAAAAGCGACTTTGACTATTACTCATGCAGGTATGAATACCACTCTGGAATCCTTGAGCAATGGTGTGCCAATGGTAGCGATTCCGATTGCTAATGATCAACCTGGTGTGGCAGCACGTATTGCTTGGACGGGTACGGGCGAGTTTGTCCCCCTAGCCAGCTTAAATGTTTCCCGGCTGCGAGGTGCAATTGAAAAGGTATTGAGGGAAGATTTTTACAAACAAAATGCCGTAGGGTTAAAAGAAGCAATTCGTCGGGCTGGAGGAGTGAATCGAGCGGCTGATATTATTGAACAGGTTGTATCTACTGGGAAGCCAGTCTTAACTTCAAAAAACTAATCAATGTATAAAAAAAATGGGATCTATAGAGATTAATAAAACCGCTGATGAATCCTACTTAAACTTGCTTCCAAACATCGATATCAGTCCTATTTTTATTATGGGAGATCATCGCTCAGGAACAACCTTGTTGTACAAACTATTAGTAGCAACGCAGTGCTTCAACTTTGTCAAAGCCTACCATGTGATAAAGTATGAAGAGATTTTATCAAACTATCTAAATCAAACTGAAAATAAGGTGATTAAAGAGTTAGAGCAACTTTTACGATCCCTAAACATAAATAATCGTGTCATTGATAACGTGGAAGCAACGCCAGATTTGCCGGAAGAATATGGATTTATTCTTAAAAATAGAGGCTATGAATTGTACCTGAATTCTGATAATTTATTTTTGTTTATAGAGCTATGTAAAAAAATCCAATTTATTTCAAATCTAGATAGACCATTGTTAGTTAAAAATCCTTGGTGCTTTCCTCATTTTATATATGTTAAAAAGGTTTCTCCAAAATCTAAGTTTATCTTCATTCATCGACATCCAATTCACGTTATTAATTCAAAATTGAAAGCTACACGCTCTATATTAGCTGCTAAAAACCCTTATATTGCACTGCTATCACAAATGTATACACAGATATTTAAAAAACCTGTGCAACGCTTTTTTTATCAGGCTTTATACTCATCTTACTTCAACTTGGGATTACGTCGAGTCATTCAGCAGTCTGTTCAATCCACAACCTACTTCTTACAAAATGTTGATTCATTGCCTAATACAGATTATGTATCTGTCAAGTATGAAGATATTTGTCATCATCCCAAGGCAACTATTTTCAGTATTTTGCAATTTCTAGGACTACAGTCAAAAGCTGATTTAGCGTATGAAACTCTGATCGAACCACGTTCCCTTAACTTGCTACCAGAGGTGCAAAGGAAGTACAAACATATTTGCCAGGAGCTTAAACCATACTTATCGTACCACGGGTACGATACTGAGGGTGATGTTTGATTACCCTGGTTGTTTACAAGAGATGTAACTTTTTTATTGCTGGAGGTAAAAAAAATATCAATTATTGCATTTTACGATGATCAGCACAATAAAGCCGAACATACATTTAATCTATATCCCCTGCTTACATAAGTCACTGGACTTTGGACAAACAAAATGCGATCGCGGTTGGGAATCTGGTGTTTTTTTAATCGGGTTTCCGGTTAATAGTAAATTATGATATCGGGACATAAAACCCAATGTAGGGGCGGGTTTAGGGACAAAATTAATGGAGCCACCAATCACCTTTCTACAAAACCCGCCCTGCTCCAATCTTTCACCTGACCAATTCCCTAAAGTCCCAATTTCGACATTTTTTTGGTGCGATCGCGGTTGAGGATAAGGTGGGTTGGGTTGTCCAGTTGATTTTGAGGTGAGGAGGGCGGGTTTTGTTGTTCCATTATCGGTGACTAGCTGAATTGAGTCCCTAAACCCGCCCCTACATCTAATTTTTCTGCCCCAAATGCCTTGGCTAATAAATTACGCAAATTTATTTTTTTTGTCCAAAGTCCAATAAGTCAGTATCCTTTGTTTAAGTAACTTACTCCTTAGGGTAGATTCAACAAACCATTCAGGTTGCTTACTATCTGAGACATATCAGCCAATACCTCTCCCAATGTTCCGTCATAAGGTGGGTATTGTTGGTTCCGGTGAGACTCATGTCTCTTAATCAGGCAGGATCTACCTTGTGACACATGCAGTTGTTACCCATAACTCCTACTATAAATTGGCGAATGATGTAAATCTCGCAACAGCGTTTACATGACAAGCGATGGTGAAAGCCCTCGCGATTCATCCGAGGGATGAAACCAGTAAATAGAAAACATCACTTCAATACAACTTAGGAGGTAGGAGTTTGACTACACTAACCCGAACAGCACAAGCACAATGGAATGGCGACTTGAAAAGCGGCAATGGTCACATTAATGCATCAAGTCATATCCTCAACGATACTCCCTACACCTTTTCCACGCGCTTCGAGGATACCCCAGGTACAAATCCTGAAGAACTGCTTGCCTCTTCCCATGCGGCTTGTTACACTATGGCACTTGCCCATACCTTGGCAGAAAAAGGGTATCAACCGGACAATCTCCAAACTGAGGCATTCTGCTCGATAGAATCTCAGGAAAATGGAGGGTTTAAAATTACAAAAATGCGTCTAGCCACGCGAGGACAAGTCCCTAATCTGGATAATACTCTCTTTGGACAGATTGCCCAAGAAGCGGAAAAAGCTTGTCCAATTTCTAATGCCTTGCGTCAAAATGTAGAAATTGAACTTGATGCGGCTTTGAGTTCATAGTTCATGGTTCATGGTTCATGGTTCATGGTTCATGGTTCATGGTTCATGGTTCATCTCGTCGTCAAATCAAAGATTATGGCGTGAGACTTCTTACCGCATTAGTTAAAAATGTTGTAGGGTGGGCAATGAATGCCCACCCCGCATTTTACGACTATCTATCTAATTCGGAGAACTAGCCGTTGATGCTAGGAGCCGTTAACGCTACGGGAGTAGCTTCACCAGCCGCCAAGTCTAAGGGGAAGTTGTGAGCATTACGCTCGTGCATAACTTCAAATCCTAAGTTGGCGCGGTTGAGTACGTCCGCCCAGGTGTTGACGACACGACCTTGGGAATCCAGAATCGACTGGTTAAAGTTGAATCCATTCAGGTTGAATGCCATGGTGCTGATACCCAGTGCTGTGAACCAGATACCAACCACGGGCCACGCACCTAAGAAGAAGTGCAGAGAACGGCTGTTGTTGAAGGAAGCATATTGGAAGATTAACCGACCAAAGTAGCCGTGAGCGGCAACGATGTTGTAGGTTTCTTCTTCTTGCCCAAACTTGTAGCCGTAGTTCTGGGATTCAACTTCGGTGGTTTCACGAACCAGAGAGCTGGTGACTAGAGAACCATGCATCGCGCTGAACAATGCACCGCCGAATACACCAGCCACACCGAGCATGTGGAACGGGTGCATCAGGATGTTGTGCTCAGCTTGGAACACGAACATGAAGTTGAAGGTTCCAGAGATGCCCAGAGGCATACCATCGGAGAAAGAACCTTGACCGATGGGGTAGATGAGGAACACGGCGGTAGCAGCAGCTACAGGTGCGCTGTAAGCTACGCAGATCCAAGGACGCATACCTAAGCGGTAGGAGAGTTCCCACTCACGCCCCATGTAGGCGAAGACACCAATCAGGAAATGGAAAACCACTAACTGATAAGGACCACCGTTGTAAAGCCACTCATCTAAGGAAGCAGCTTCCCAGATGGGATAGAAGTGCAAGCCGATGGCGTTGGAGGAAGGAACAACAGCACCAGAGATGATGTTGTTACCGTACAGTAAGCTTCCCGCAACAGGCTCACGG
>NZ_JAVJUO010000080.1:0-37149 GCF_040220555.1 Coleofasciculus sp. C1-SOL-03 | reverse complement strand
TCCTTAAATGGTTTATTTCCACGACAATCTTTTTTCATAAATACGTCTTGAACTATACAATTCTTCTCCACCTTGTCTACTTTCCTTCCTTGTCCTCCTTGTCTTGTCCCCACCCTCAAGTAAAAAACCTACACCTGTCAGGGACTACAGGGGGGTCTTTATTAAGTGCAGCATCATAGAGAATTGGTGTTAGTAGTAGGCGCTTTAGCGCCTTAGCCGCGCCGTTTCGGGAGGAGATTAATCCAGATGAGATTAACATCCTCCCGCCGCCTTGATCTAATCAATGGTGACGCGGAAGCGGACAAAGCCAACATTATCTGGGCTAATTGTTGACACATTGCCCACATTCACTAACACCGATCCATTGGGATTATTGGGATTAGGACAGAACGTATTAACCGGGTCTAACTCTCCGAAAAATGTGCCTAAGTCTGCATCTAAGGCATTCGTCAGAGGGTTATCAATTCCCGCTTGATTCAACAAAATCCCTTGACCCGGTGAAACACTATCCGAGATAAAAGTCGTGCCTTCGGGAATCGCGTCACAAACCTGAACACCGTTAACGGTTGTCCCTCCATCGGAGAGGAAGTAGATTGTGTATTCCACATTATCACCGCTTTGCAGGGTATTTTCCGGTCCTAACTGGATAATGCCCACAGGCGGACGTTGCGCCCAACCCGCTGCATCGTCATCAGGGTCAGCCGGATCATCGTTAAAGCTGTTGAAGTCAATACCACTAATTGGTACACCGTTTCGGGTGATAGTGGTAATCCGCTTGACTAACCGCAGACGTGGATTGCCAGGACTGCCAACGGTGACAATCGTGGGGTCATCATCGCCAGTACCGGGAAGGTTACCCTGATCTTCTCCATCATCATTGATTTGTGGCAAATCTGACATCCCATCATCTCCTAGACCCGAAAGGGCATCGGTGAGAGAGAAGTCCACTGAACCGCCGCTTGATTGGGCTGTGGCTTGGTTTTGAATTTGTGTGCCAGCCCCAGCCGTGACGCGGACACTGTACATGATCATGACTTGACCGCCGCCAGTTCCTAATTGTCCTCGATTATTGGGATCACTCAGGTTTTGATCCGTGGTGCCGTTGAAACTGGGATTACCCTGTACTGTGGTATTCTCAGCAGGTCCACTGCCATCAACACTCCGGAAGTTATAACTATCGGCGACAAAACTTACCTTGTCAGCTTCGATTTGATCAGTGATTAGGACGTTAGTGATGGGAGCATTGGCTCCAGGATTGGTGTAAATGATCGTATATTCCAGGGTATCACCCGTAGTCACCGACCCACTCCCATCAGCATCAACAACCAGACGCACCGATTTACTTCCAGTCGGAGTTACAGGACTGACAAAATTCAGGATTGTCGGGTCGGTAGCACTATTATTCGGTTGGTTCACATTACCATCACCCCCTTCGCTTACAGCAGGATCATCAGCCATTCCCGGCTCATCCCCAGAACCCGGTTGTCGCGGATTGCGGGTATCACTGGCGTCGGTGCGGACGGGATTCCCACCATCTCCCTCAAAGTTGACCAGCCCTTGGTTGGTAATTGGATTAGCCGCCCCTGGTAGAATCCGGGCGTTGAAGGTGAGAACAACTTCACCTGTTGGCGGTAATGTTCCGGGTTCGGTGAACTCAATTGGGCTACCTGTGCCGTTAAAACTACTAATCGGTAGGCTTGAGGCAAGGGAAAACCCAGCATTTACATTAATTGGGTTAGAACCGTCGCGCAAGATTCGCACCTGAACCGGAAGAATTTCACTTAGAACAACGCTATTGAGAGTCCGAGTCGGGTTGGGATTACGAACGATAATCGTGTACTGAATATCATCACCGATGGTGAGATTACCACTTTGATCGTTGTCTCTCAAGAAACGTACCGATTTATTAGCAACTGGGCGCGTTGGCGTCATCGGGTCTTCGACTGTCAACACCGTCGGGTCATCAAAACTCGGATCGGAAGGATCACCACTATTATTGGTTTGCGGTAAATCTCCCGGTCTTTGAATGGCATCGGTAGGAACAGAGCGATCGCCTGTATTATCTTCAAAGTTAGCAACGGCTTGGTTGGTAATCTGAGTTCCCTGACCGGCGGTGATTTCTGTGCGATAGGTGAATACAACTTGACCACCACCACTGGCTAGAGTGCCAGGTGGTTGATTTAGGGTCGTGTTGGTTGTGCCGTTATAGTTGGGATTAGCGGTTACTGTTGTCCCAGGGGTGACATCGATGTTCAAACTGCCAGGAACAAAGCTTAAACCATCAGCGATTTCGTCCGTTACCTGGAAGTTGGTGATGTCTGTCTGAGGATCGTTGTTGGTATAAGTGATCGTGTATTCCAGAATATCTCCGGTGCTAACCGAACCACTACCATCGACATCTTCAGCTAGACTTACCGATTTAGTTCCGGCTGGATTGACGGGTGAGACAAAGTTCAGAATCGTTGGCGTTTCCGGACCCCCCGCCCGTTGGTTTACATCACCGTTCGCGTCAGGGGTTCCAGGATTATTTCCTCCAGACGCTTCTTCATCAGGATTGGTGGAGTCACTAGCATCTGAACGGACAGGATTTCCACCATCACCCGCATAATTGGCTAACCCTTGGTTAGTAATCGGACTGGCTGCTCCTGGTAAAATTCTGGCGTTATAGGTGATCGTCACCCTCTCACCTGGAGGTAGAGTGCCAGCATTGGTAAACGTAACAGGTTCACCGGTGCCATCAAAACTTGTATTGGGCAATGTTGGCGCTAGGGCAAATCCTAAATTATCAGGATCAGGGGCGTCGATATTAATATTAATTGTATCTCGCAATATGCGAACCTGAATCGGCACAATATCGCTAACCACCACATCATTAATGGTGCGAGTATTGCTGGGATTGCGGACGATAATCGTATACTGAATATCATCACCGATGGTCAGCGTGCCACTATCATCATTATCTCCTCGATCTGGGAAGAAACGCACTGACTTATTAATTACAGGTGGTACGGCGGGCGTTCCTCCACCAATGGGAACCGTGGTTGGGTCTTCTGGACTATTAGGATCATTGGGATCATCTGGCGTATCAGGATTATCCGTTGATACAGGTGTTCTCACTTGGTCACTAGTCACCGTTGCTGTATTGTTAATCTCTGTGACGCCTTCTGGTAGGGGATCGTTGATGGTGACTTGGAATGTAACTGTCGCCGTTTTTCCTGGATCAATATTTCCATCTCCATCTCCATCTTCAACAGAACCCCCATTGGGACTCACGAATGGTAGTGTGCCATTTACATCAGCAATAGGATTGCCATTTAATGTGGTGCTACCAGGGACATACGTGGTATTCGCGGGAATGTCTTCGGTGAGAATGGTATTGGTTGATGTACCAGTACCCGTATTCTCAATGGTGATAGTGTAGAGCAGTTCCTCACCTGGATCAGCCGCACCATTCCCATTACTGTCGATGGGTTCGACGGTCTTGCTGGGAACTAAATTCACAGGGTTAGGATTGACCGTTACCGGTGTTGGGTCAGGGAACTCTGGTGAATCTGGAAAATCAGAAACCGCTGTCGTTGGTACACCTGGACGATCTGGGGGTTGTTCACCTACGATTCCTTCAATGGTAGCTTGATTAAGGAATGTACCTGGCAGATCGATATTTAGGGTCTGGGGTATCTGAACTTCTATCTCCAGTGTTGGTTCTGAGTTTCTAGGGACAGTTATACCTGTAATGGTCAATTCATTCGTGCCTAACCCAGTAATATCACCGTTAATTTGCAATCCTGCATTGTTGGTTATTCTTGAGAATGTGCGTCCGTCAGGAGGAGCCGTACCAGAAGGAAGCCGATCAGTAAAGGTAACCCGTGTAATGTCGAGTGAACTGCGGTTAATAAATCGGTAGGTATATATCACTGTATCTCCAGCCGTCACCTCTGTAGGTGAAACAGTTTTCTGGACAACTGGAGCATAGGCACAGGAAGCACCATCATTTTGACTAACGGCTGGAGCTACGCTGCGTTGTACAAATTCATCTCCACCACTACCGTTAATACCAACCTCAATACTGTATAAGACACCATTACCAGAACCATCATTATTTTGATAGCCGAATAATGCACCACTCGCATCAAAAAATATCGCTCCAAAGGAATCCTGTGAAGTAAATTCCTCACCGAAAAATGTGACATCAAGAGGATTATTTAAGTTTTCTTCTCGCGAAAAAAATCCAAGCTGACCGACGCCATTACTTACGGAGTTCCTACCATAACCATAGAAATTACCATCTACTGGATTAAAAGCAATGTCGGCAAAGTTAGGAGCACCATTCACTGTTGTGGAAGAGTTAAATGCTACCGAATTTGCTGAAACAGTTAGCCTAGCCAAGACTCCATTTGGGGGAGAGTAGACGTAATAATTACCACTATCATCGATATCTCCCGCGATAAATCGAGTACCTGGTGGAATGTTATTGTCAGGAACAGAAATAGAGCCAATTTGCTGAGTAGCGCCATTTTGCTCTATTCGGAAAACCGGAAAAGCCCCATCATCTGGATCTTCCATCCCATTTGCATCGAGCGCATCTGGACCGATCGCGTAGATAAAGCCGTCTTGCACGTTAAAACCCATGGCATTGTACCGTGCTGTCGCCCCACCGATTTCCTGTAGCCTAAATGGACTCACATTCGTAATCAGTCGGTTGAGTCCAGTGGGATCTTGCGGTCCTACAGCTTGACTAATATAGAGCGTGGGATCGCAGGGGAATGCTCCTGGGTCTATTTGGGCTGAAACTGGCGGTGGCGCTGTTAAATGTGTAACAAAATAAGCCACATAAATGACTAAGGCGATAAATCGAATCCAGCGTTGTCTTAATCCAGACAACGGCGATTTATCTTTATGAATAAGTCTAGGTTTTTTCTTGTGACGCATAGCAAATTTCAATTAGCTGTATATCTGGAAAAGCATAGGTTTATCAGTTTCTTTCCGGCAGTATTGATATCCTTGTTGGGAACTTTGACCGCTAAATCTTGCCCTAACAATTAGCCACCAGCAACTAGGCAATGGATCTAAACTCCGCATTATCGTCCCCCTCCCGTTGGTTCAATTTGCAAGTCCGTTTCTTGGTCTTCAAAAATAATCTCTAAGCCTCTGAGATCCTGGAAAATAATTTCCACTCGGCGATCGCGTGCGTAATCCACCACCCCGCTACCCGTTGTCCGGCGCTGGCTTTCGCCGAAGGATCGAATCGTCATGCGTCCCGGATCGATTCCTTGACGCAATAGATAATTCCGCACCGATAACGCCCGACGTCTGGCTAAGGCTTGGTTATAGGCGACACTGGCGCGGGGGTCAGTGTGTCCTTGCAGTTCAACGGTGAGGAAGGGATACTCTTGGAGAACCGCCGCCACTTGATCCAATACCGCCGCACTCTCTGGCGAGATATCCGAACGATCTAGGGCAAAATGCACATTCCGAGGCACCCGCAGCGTCAAGGGTTGTTGAACCGGTGGAGTGGGTTCTGGGGGGGGTGGAGATGGCGGCGGCGTTTGGGTGAGACATTGAGGAATCACGGGGGGTAGGGGTTCTGGGTTCGCGGGAATTGTACCATCTGACGACTTCACTACCGCATTCAGGGCAGGTTCTGATGTGCCGTACTCCGGATCAGTCGCGATCGCACTTATCGTCTCCCCTGGCTGTAACCCCGTCAGCGTAACCCTAAATTCACCCTCTGCATCGGTTATTGTCGTGCCAATCGGTTCATTCAACGGACCATAGACACTCTCGGCGGCTTCCCGTACCCGATAGAGTTCCACCGTGGAACCGGGTTCCGCTTGACCAAATACCTCTATCTCATCCCCCAACTGAACCAACTCATCGGAGACAAATTGAGGGGCATTTATCCCATTGTTCCCTGTGGTCTGGCGTTGATATTTGGTGGTACGGGGGGGATTATGACCATCCCCGATTTGGAAATGAATCGGTTCTACGTGTTGCTGGGTGTTCAGGTCAATACTTAACCCTTCTAATCCGGCAAACCGATTGGTTTCGATAATATTGCGATCGCTATCTGGATACGCCGTCACCACCACACCCGGTCCCGGTTGATAAGCGATTTGATTTTCCCTAACTTGGTGATTATTTCCCATCAAATACACCGCCGCCCGTCGCAGGCGTCTGCCATTAAAAATAATCTGGTTTTCGCGAATTTGTACCGCCCCTTCCGGTTTAAATAAATACACGCCACTGCCATCATTGCCACAAATTAAATTTCCGGTAATTTCTGAATCATTAATTATCCCTTCCAAGCGAATCGCATCCGGCATTCCATCTATGCCATTCCCGACAATAATATTTTCGCTCACCTGTAAATTATTGGCTTGCACGGAGGTAATAATCGCACTGCCATCATGGTCAGTAATTCGATTGCGGTAAACCCTTGTGCCTAAACTATTAAACACATATACGCCAAATGCTGACCTATTTTCTGGCATTTCCCCATCTGGCGGAATTCCCAACCAATTGAACTCAAGATTCACATCTTGAGGCGGAACATTTTCCGGATAAAAGGGAAACCGATAATTAGGTGGTTCTTGTTGACTAATATCCGGCGGCGGTGAGGGATGGGCAATAAATATATCAGCCGGAGGAGTGGCTAAAGTTGTCTCGTTTACGGCTTTAAACCCATAAATACTCAAGCCTCGCACCGTGACCCCATCTGCCACAATGGTTAATCCCCGCAGAATGGATTGACCGGGTGTCGGAGTAATGGTGACAATGGGTTGAGGAATGGCAATTTCCGCCGTGGGTGAGGTTGTCGGATCATACCCCGGTTGGGTTGTGCCATCCACCACGAGTCCTGGACTTGCCAACGGGGGCAATAATTCAGTCAGATAAATTGTGGTGTCTTGGGGGGGTAAATTAAACTCAATTCGGGAGGATTGTTCAGCACTGGAACTAACCAACGTTCTTTCATTATCACTTAATTGATTAACTGTCAATTGACCATTTGTTAGTTCAATCGCTTCCCGTAAGGTGAGAAATTCATCGGGCGTGATACTATCCTGAGTGCTATTAACAATAACCCGTAAATTTGGGGATTGGGCTGTGGCTAACGTTGGCAATGTTAAGACACTGGCTAACGTCAAAGTTTGTAGTAAGCGCTTTAGCGCTTCTGGCACTAAAGTGCCGACTACGAACAGGGGGTTTGTAGTAGGCGCTTTAACGTTTGTAGTAAGCGCTTTAGCGTTTGTAGTAAGCGCTTTAGCGCTTCTGGCGTTAAAGTTTGGAGTCAACACTTTAGCATTTCTGGCACTAAAGTGCCGACTACGAACACGAACACAGTTATTGAACACTATTTCTCACTCCTCACTCGTGGGATTTGCCGCTGGTTCATTATCCGCCACGGGCTGTACTTGAGATTCCTCTTGCTGCGGTGGCGGGGCGACTTTTTGCCGTCCAAATCCGCCAAAGAGTTCATTCACCTTAAAGGTGACATTTAAATAAGGACCCCCTTCGGAACGATACCCGGTAAAATCTCGGTCATCGACACTACCGAAGCTATAGCCCACCCCAACTCGCAAATCCGGGGTGATATAGTACCCCGTTTCCAGCGCCCAACCCCATTCATCAAAATCAACAGACGGTTGACCAATCCAGCGCCCTTCTACCGCTAAATCCATCCGGTATCCCAATCGATAAGTTGTGCGTAATTGTCCCAAATAAATAGTGCTACTATTGCTGAAATTGTCAGCTAAATCAGTGGTACTACGACGCAGGGCAAATTTCCCATAAAATTCCCAGCGCCAATTGGGTGCATAAATCCCTTCACCGGAAAAGACGTGATCATTAGAACCCGTACCACTGCCAAAGAGTAAGGTATCAGGAATTGTAGACGGATTTTTGCGATATTCATATCGCATTAAGGCATTAAAACGGTCATCAAATGGATTGCGGTAGGCTAATCCCAACTTGACCGACAATGTATCATCTAAGTCTTCTAAAAGTTGACTGGCTGCACTCGCTTGTTGGTAACGGAACAAAGCGGTTAACGAGGGGGAAACTTTACCCAGCGCCGCCGCCGAAATTACTGTGTTATCGCCAGCCGAACTATCCCGATGTTCCAACCGCGCCGAGGCTTTAAAGTCAGGATTGGCGGTATACTCCACACCAACACTAAAGGAATCCCGTTCCGTGAGTCCCAACGACGCCGCACTTTGACCCACAGCATAGGGTTGAGAAAAGCGATCGCCTGCGGCTGTAGACTCAAAGATATCATCAGCGATGCGTTCATAACCCAAGTTAACCCGCAGTCCCGGCGCTAGCAATATACCGTGTTTCAGTCCCAATGCCGCTTGTCCAGTCATGCCATTCATCCCACCGATAACCGAATATCGGGAGGAAATAGATGTATTTTCACCTAACTGATATTGGGTAATCGTTTCCAGACTGGTAATCGAATTATCGTCTAAGAGTCCGCCATCGAAAAACTGATGCGCCAGTCGCAGCGTTACTCCCGGTTCCACCGCCCAATCTAAACCCAGAGTAGTCCGGGTGGGATAGAGGGGGTCACTATCATCCAGGTTCAATTCGTTTTGCGCCCGGAAGGTGAAAACCTCGTTCAGGGGAACATTCAGGCGAGACACCAATTGACTGGTATTCGTATCAAAGGTATCACCCAAATTGTCTTCCCGTGAACGGTTGACATAGTCTAAACTCAGGTCAGATGTGCCAATTTGTTGTTGTACCCCCGCCCGGAATGTGGTCAAACTATTATCCACCCGACTACCGGGTAAAGCTTCACTCGCCCGATTAAAGATATTATCCTCATTAAAGGGGTCAAAAAACTCGACAACATCGCGGTCTCGCGCTGCGGTACCAAAGTTATCTTCGTGATCAAAACTCACTCGCACATTAGTATTTTCACTCAATTGTGCCGCTACGTTTGCGCCATAGCGAGTTTGACCGGGAGTAAAACTGGTGGTGGCGTTATTGGCAAACCCTTCTTCTACGGAACGGTAATATGCCCGCCCTTGAATCCTATCTGAAAAGGCACTGATGGCTTCCAACCGATAGGCATTTCCCGTCACCAATCCCCTGAAGGGAGACTCATTCGTGGAATGACCATATTCGCCAACAATCCGTCCTTGCGTCCCCAAGGAAACTAAGAAGTCCGCGCCATAGAGTTCAAAGTTTTGTAACCCTTGGTTTTCCCGCAGATAGGTGGTTCCTACCCAACGTTCTTGTTGAAAGTCTTGGGAGAAGTTATATTGCAACCGTCCCCCATAGATATTAGTGTCGTCATCCGCTTCAAACTGATAAGTCACCACAATTCGCCGGACTAAGGTATTACCAAAAGGGTCAAATTCTGTGGCTCGCATCGGACGCCGAAACAGGAGTGAGCCTCGGTCATAATCAATTTCGTAATCGGGACCGCGATAGAGGGCTTTGCGTTCGATGACGGTACCGGGGCGATTCAGTTCTTCGGTTTCAATGTAAACATTTTCACTTCCCGGAATCAGCAAGCGACGAGAAAGGAAGTAGTAGCCACTGGTGCCATCGGGAAGAATGGTATCCCGTTGAAATCCTTCCACATCGGGGCTAAATAGGGCAGTAACTTGCAGATTCCCCAGGTTATAGTTCCCTTTAAATCCGTGTAATGCCCTGGCTGTAGCCGTAAATTCCTGGGAAGCACGGGTAAATTCGGTGGTATTATAATCCCCCCACATCGCATAGTCGGGTTCTGCACCAGGAACCAGAGAGGAACGCTCAAAGCGCAGATATACGCTGTCTTTGGATGGAGTAATGTAATCTACTGTGGAACTATCCCCATACACAGGGTATTGGTTTTCACAGAACTGGGGTCCGCGAAATAGGCGGGTAATCCCATCACAGGTTTCATTCAACGGGCGATCGCTATTATATGCCCCCGTGAATAACCATTCCCCAATTCGACCTGTGGCAAAAATAGCACTGTCTAGGTCAGCTTCTAGACCATCATCAATCAAATCGGGATTGAGAAACTCACGGCGACTTTCCCAAAAGTTGGTTCCCGCTTCCCCAATCCGCAAATTAATCACCCCAGAGACTAAGGAAGGGCGCAGGTGGGTGACGAATTCGATTTGGGTATAGGCTTGGATGGGTTCGGAAAAGGTGGGAATCGCGGCGCTCAGCGTACTCTCTTCTAGGGTGATTTGTTCGATGTCGGGAACACCGAGTCGTTCAATCGCCGCCCGAATCCGCACTTTTTGAGCGTCTAACCCGGATTGCAGTCGGGCGCTAAATTGCCCTTTTTTCGCCAGAACTTGAAAGCCGAGTTGATCATCGTCATAGTCAGCGCCGACAAATTTCCCAGCTTCTGCGGTGAGGGTGACAACTGCATCTTCTTCAATCAGTTCCCCGGTTTCTCTGGTGATACTCCCTTCAATCGTAATCGTTGAGCGAGCATCAGCAGGGACACGGGGATCACCGACAGGGGTGAGGCTAATTTGAACGTCGGTTTGGTCGGCTATAGGGTCAACGGTAAGCTCTAGACTAACGGGTGTGCCGTTATCTGGGGCAACAGTAATGGTATTGTCACCTTTTTTGAGCGGGACGCCATACCAGATTTGGGTAACAATGGCTTGCGTCTCATCCCGTTCTATTGTCGTCCGGGTTTGAGCAGAAACAGGTTGTTGATTAATCGTCACCTGAACCTGACTATCGGCGTGATACTGAATCATCAAGTCCGTTGTGCGATCGCCAATTGTACCGGGTTCTGGACTGAGAATGCGAATCTCACCGGGAGCCAATTGCAGCCCATTATTAATGGTTTGTTGAGCCGTGCGGCTGAATTCATCTTGGAAGGCTTCAAGTTCCGACTCGGCGGTTTCTGCTTCCCCCGTTTCCTCTACTCCTCTGTTTCCAGACACATCATGGCGCAGGGCGGGTTTAGTCAAGTTATCGGTTTCCTGGGATAGGTTATCAGTGAAACCCGCCCCTACAGATTGGTTGGATTGGTTCCTCTGTACCTCATCTCCCTCATCCCGAATCACCTTGGGTAAAGGCGCTAAAGGCGACTCCATCCGGGCGGGTTCAATATCGCCCAAGTTTTCACTACTCTGAGATTGGGCAATACTTTCGGACAGGGTATTGGCGAAGTTGTCCGATTCAGACGCTACAAGATTAGAGGGAGAAGGCTCTATCGTTTGTGTTTCACTCAACTGGGATTCTTCCTGAACCCCATCACTGGGAATGGCTAACTCGTGCTGGGAATCAGGTAAGTTCGAGGTGCTGAAAACATCGATATCACTGCCTTCTGCCTTCTGCCCTCTGCCCTCTGCCTTCCCCAGTTGCCAATCCTCGGTTTCTGATTCTGGCGATACCTCATCGGCTTTCGCCACCGGAATGATGCCAATAATCCCCACCAGAATCACCAGCAATCCTAAAGACATCGAAGACAACCATCGTTTACCGGGAACACTGTAATACTCGATACTTTTGAGTAACGAAAAATAAAGCGTGAATCTCAGTAGTTTGGCTTGACTCGAGTCATCCCAACTGTTCTGATACTGAGTATTATTCATCACTGCTCCTCCCCATAAGCCGGTGTCACCGCAAAGTTCATCCGCGCCATTCCTCCAGGTGCAAGTCGCACCAAGCGAGATTGACTATTCCCTTCGATGAAATAGAGATTGGGAGCGAGGCTGTATCCGGGCAAACTGCTCAAATCCAGCGTCCCACTGCGATTTCCGGCGATAACGTTGGCTAATGAAAACAAACCATCGGTATCCGTGGTAATCCGGTTACCATCATCCATATAAATCACGGCATTTGGGACGCCCGGTTCTCCCGGTTGCTGTTCGCCATCAAAGTTCTTATCCACGAACACTCGCCCCACGATGGTGCCGCAATCGGATAAAATTCCCGGTCGAATCCGCATCAAAAAGCTGGCGATATTGCTGCGCCGTTCCTGGGCAACATTTCGACCATCGCCCCGAACCGCATCGGGTGTGATCACCGCCGCATAGATAATATTGAGGGTTTGATTGGGTTCTAAGCGGGGAAACGTAAACGCGACATTGCGCCCATCCCGCTCTGCTGAGGGTAATGTTACGGGTTCTGTATTAGTGCCTGTGGTAATCGAACCTTGCAACGACTCCGGCAAAAATCGCACACCCAAAGGCGATCGATCCGTCACCACAATGTCACTTGCAGGGGCTTCTCCGGTGTTTCTCAGGGCGAGGCGGTACACCACCGTATCTCCCGGTTCTGCAGCCGCGCGATCGGCTGTTTTAATCAGCTCTAGAGCCGCTTGACCTGCCACTAGGGAGGTTTCGTTAGAGTTAACAATACCTGTAGGCAAATTATCACCGGATGCCGACGCTTGATTTTTAATTTCTTGGGCAGTAGCCGATGAAGTTCCAGTGAAGAATAATGCAGCAATAAGCATAGTTAGGAGCCGATCATAGCTCCCTAACGTTGCCGTTAAAGATTTCATCAGAAGGTAGCACCCCAAAAGGGAATTGAATTGTTCAACAGTAAGGAAACCCGTTTGTCCATCAATTGACTGACAAACGTTGCTATTGACCGTGAGTTGGATTGACTGTTTTTGGGATTTTTACAAGAAACTAAGAGCTTAAGACACTGTATATTAGCGTAAAATGTGTTTATCCCTTTTTATGTCGCTCCCCTTTAATTGGTTGAATTTGTGAGTTTCAGTATATTCACTGATGTGCATGAATGAACTCTAGCGTTAATATCAATAGTCAGTTGGAGCAATTAAGTTATCGATTTTGACTCAACCTCTAAACGCTAAAAAGCATCTAGCAGGTTAACCCTGCTCCAATGGATTGATAGCTAAGACCCGTTAATTTAGGCTCTCGCAGTTCATTATAGTAGCCTATGACCAATGACCTGACAAGAGGTCGTGTAGATGCTCTGATACTCACGATTATAAACCATTACTCTACTGATAGAGTAAAGCCATGAATGAGTTATAACCCATGTCACAACCCTGCCAGAGCTTGAAGTCTGGCAATTTTTTGTGACCGGGGTAAACTGCCCGAATAAGCTATCCTAACCTATGACATCTGACCTGACAAGTCATTTTGTCAAAAAATTTACTTCATAAAGTTTTGATAAACTTTTGAGCGGTCACTGAACCAGGAACAAGGAACAGGAGCAAGTCAAGTTGTGAGCGCATCTAGCACTTTCTAACACTGCGTAATAACAGTAGCCATGAGAAATTGCTGTCATCCTCTATCTTTGGGTGTATAGCCGTAAAATCGAAATATGTTAAGTAGGTGGACACAATTAAAGTTAACGGTGGAGATTAGGGAACAGGGAACAGGGAACAGGGAACAGTCAGGGTTTGAGACTTGTTTACATAACTTAATCTAGTTAAGTTTATTTCCACCAATCTATTATCAAGACTTAGTGGCAACAACACGCTGGGCGCTCACCTCATTGGCACAAGGGCGACCCGACTCGACATCGCTAATGTTAGATAATGTTGTCTGAGCAATATTTTGCAAAGCATCTTCAGTAAAAAAGGCTTGATGACCTGTAATCAAAACGTTAGGAAAGGTTAATAGTCGTTGAAAAACATCATCTTCAATGACTTCGGTAGACAAATCTTCAAAGAACAAATTAGATTCTTGTTCGTAAACATCTAAACCTAGATAGCCAATTTTTCGAGACTTGAGCGCATCAATAACAGCTCGCGTATCAATAAGTGCGCCGCGACTGGTGTTAATCAGCATCACGCCTGATTTCATTTGTGCCAAGGCTTGAGCATTGATCAGGTGACGGGTTTGAGGGGTTAAGGGACAATGCAAGGAGATAATGTCTGACGTAGCGAAGAGTTCTTTGAAATCGACATACTTGATCCCTAATGCTTCACAATCAGGATTCGGATACAAATCATACGCCAGTAATTTACACCCAAATCCATGCAAAATCTGGGCAACCAGGAATCCAATTTTACCCGTACCGACAATCCCTACCGTTCGTCCATGTAAATCAAATCCCATAAATCCATCCAGGGAAAAATTTCCTTCTCGCACCCGGTTATAAGCGCGATGGATTTTACGGTTAAGGGTTAAAATGAGTCCTACGGTATGTTCAGCGACAGCATAAGGTGAATAGGCTGGAACTCTCACCACGGTTATGCCGAACTCAGCCGCCGCATTTAAATCGATATGGTTGAACCCCGCAGAACGTGTGGCAATCAGCTTCGTCCCCTGTGCCGCCAGCACTTGCAAGGTTGTTTTATCAAGTTGATCATTAATAAACACGCACACCGCCGGAAACCCGACGGCTAAGGCTGTGGTTTCCTGGGTCAGACGGGGTTCAAAAAAAACGAGGTTATGATTGTAACTAGCGTTAGCAGTTTCCAGAAAATTCCGGTCGTAGGATTTGGTATTGAAAACAGCGACTTTCATGGTTGTTTATTGTTTTATATAAAGTAAAAACAAACAGCAAATAACTGACTGCAAATCTATATTATAGTATAATTAAAAACTATTGTGAGGTTAAAATATCGGTGACAGGGGGGTAACGATATCCACCATTAACGTTTATTGTGCATTGATATGCCGTAGTAGGCTGGCAAGCTTAAAGTTGTGGGTAAAATTTTTCTGGATCGTTACTCTCATAAGGGTTTCAGGAAATACTTGACCACTGTTTTAACCTTGCCAAGCTAGTAGGGTGGGCATTGCCCACCAGCCTGACACCAGTACCATTTTACTTAGGTTGATAAACTTGACGCAGTTCCTCAATTGTGTTTACGGCTGGTAGCGCGGCGAGAATTGCTCGTAACTGTTCCACATCCTGAATTTCCGAGATTTCGGCTAAAATGTCTAACGGTTCACTGCCAAACTTCAATCTTAAACATATTTCTATACCTTCTAATAGCCCTTGCCGTATTCCCTCCGTCTTATGCCACAACTGACGCAGTTCATCTAGCGTACTTACCGTTTTTATTCCTGTAAGAATTGCCCTTAAGTTTTCTACATTCTGAATGGGCAAAATTTCCGGTAATAGATTTAACCCTTCTCTGCCAAATTTCAAGCCTAAGCCCAATTCAATTCCTGCCAATAGCCCTTCTCTGATTCCCTCTTGACGACCCTCTTGGCGACCTTCTTGACGACCTTCTTGACGACCCTCTTGACGACCCTTTTGAATTCCAATCCTTTCCACACTGGTAATATAAGGCATTCTCCTTTCCTCCTCGTACTGACCTAATTCTGTCCAAAACTCATTGTCTAACTCTTGAGGTAAGCTCATTACCCAGTCTATAAAATGGAATAAGTTGATTATATCTTCTCGCTCATAGCCCCGTTCGTACAATCCCCGAATTAGAGCCAGTTTTAATGATTTACGCTGAATTCTATTATTTCTGGTTTCTTGGGCTTGTAAATGAGCCATGACAACAGTAGCAAAGGGATTGCGGGAAGTCTCTAGGATTGACCACCTCTGGGAATAGTCTAGCAACTTCACCACGGGAAAGTTAAACTGAATCTCACTTGACCATAGCTGATACCCATACTGATTAGGTCTCCAGGTCGATCGTTCATCTCCCAAGATCGCTAAACTGGCAACGTTTCGCTTATAACGGTCAAAAATGCGGTAATGGTAAACGAACATCCGTTCAGCAAAGTCAATGGTGGGGTTAGGGCGGGTTTTGTTGTTCAGTTAATGGGAACAAAGTGAATGAAGTCCCTAAACCCGCCCCTACAAACGACGAATGACGAATGACAAATGACGAATGACAAATGACAAATGACGAATGACAAATGACGAATGACAAATGGCAAATGACAAATGACGATCCTCGCCATTAACATTAATTTTTACCACCTATTTCCCTTACCACCTATTTCCCTATTTCCTAAAGCAACGAATTAATTCTGCCACAGACCAAGCTTGAGCGATCGCGCCTTGGGGGAGATGGGGTTCGTCTCCATCGAAAATCTCGGAAATAGACCCAATACAGGCTTGATGCTGAAGGTGATCTAGCAAAGGTTTCCAGTCAAAGGGAAGCGGTTCTGTGGGGTAGAAACGTTTCCACGCCCGACAAAAGGGTCCAATCAGCCAACTCCAAACTGTTCCTTGGTGATAAGCACTATCCCGATGCCAGCGATCGCCATTATAGTAACCAATGTATTCAGGGTCAGCCGGATCAAGGCTTCGCAAACCGTAGGGAGTTAACAAGCGATCGCGTGCCACTTGCAAAGCCTGTCGCGCTTGATTTTCCGCAAAACCACAATGATACAGAGACAGCGCCACTACCGCATTCGGGCGAATTTGAGGATTACGGTAATCATCGGGTTCTATGGTGTCATAAAAGTATTTTCGCTCTGGATTCCAAAACCGATGCAATGACGTTTTTACTTGTTGCGCTTGCTGAATATAATGTTGAGTATGGTGTAACAAACGCACCCGATCCTGAATCGCCCCCGTTGCCATTTTTTCAGTCCATTTGCCGATCCAACACAACGCTGAATACCAAAGCGCATTAATTTCAATCACTTTTCCCAGACGCGGTGAAATCGGTTGACCATCCAACACCACATCCATCCAGGTAATCGCCACATCCGGCGCGTCCCAAGTTAGCAGTCCATCTACGGCGTCAACTTGAATATTGTAACGAGTGCCTGCGGTATAAGCTTTATAGATTTTGCGGACGGTTGGATATTGCTGAATTAAAAAATCCCAATCTTGAGTAATTTCCAAATACAGTCCCAGGGTTTCCAGCCACCATAGAGAGGCATCAATACTGTTATAAATCGGGTCACTCTCTGCATCGGGAAAGGTATTGGGAATTAAACCATCGCGACAATAATTGCTAAAGGTTTTAAGTAGTCCCTTGGCTAAGGTAAAACGTCCTGTCGCCAATGCTAATCCGGGCAAAGCAATCAGCGTATCTCGTCCCCAATCATTAAACCAAGGATAACCAGCAATCACCGTCGGACTATTAATGGAAGCGCACCACGCAATAAATTGATCGCCAGCTTTGAGTAACTGACGCCAAGTCGTCTCCCACTCACCTTCCCCAGCTTCCCCTAGAAGGGCGGGTTTAGTTAAGTTATCGGTTTGGCGCCATAAGTTATCTGTCAAACCCGCCCCTACACCCCCTGCTGCTATAGCCACTAACTGATCTTGTCGCTCTTTTTCCCCTTGCACCGCCGCCTCAAACACTTGAGCATTTAACTGGAGTGCTGCTGTATCTTGAGGACATCCTACCCGCGCTTCCAAGGTAACTGTTGCGCCCGGTTCCAGAGAAATAGTAAGATAGCCAGGACTATAGAGATCTTCGCGATCGCCTAACCCGCGCTGGTTTTCTTCAGGATAGTAGTAATTCCAATACCACAATTCATCCGGTTGATACTCCCCTACACTCCACCCCAACTGCCAAGGCGTACCTATTTGATCCGGGCGCATGGCTTGCAGGTAAAGGCATTGATGTCCAACTAATTGAGAGAATTGTAAATTGTCTTCATCGAATTGCTGGTGATGAAAGTTGCGATCGGCAATCAAGGGTCGTAACCTTAATGTTGCCACTTCACTGCCTTGATAGCGATACTGAATCAGAATCCGATGACAAAATTCCCGTGTTTCCCTAGAGGCTTCCTCATCCTCAACTAACCCATAAGGCATAACCAGTTGACGTGTCAATTGCCATTGCTGGTATCCCCAAACCCACTCAGGAACAGGATCAGTGTCAAAAGAACGCAAAAATTGATAGCCTACCGGATCAATCGTCTTACCCCCATTCCAGAAATTTGTCGAAAGCGCCCAAATCTTGCCAGATATCTCCAGACTGGTATCCAGATGAGAGAGTAACAATGTCCGTTGTCGGGGCGGATTCAGCGCAGCAATCAACCAGCCGTGATACGTGCGAGTGCGAGCATCACATACCGTACCACTGGCAAAACTGCCTAATCCATTCGTGAGCAGCCATTCCCGTCGATCTAAATAATGCACCACAACGTATTTCTCCCAACAGAACACCTAACCAGTTGTCGCAGAACCTTTGGTATTGCTTGTACACGGCTTCTCAAGCTCAAAAACCCAATACTGTTACTGGAAGTAGTATAGTTTAGCGAATAATCGTTTTATATCAATTTACCCAAGAAAAAATTAAGGTTTCACCCTAATTTGACGTAAAGAACGATAGAACTGAGCCAATAGGCAATCCCATCATCTTTGCTAGTTGGGTTACGGCTCCTGCTGTCAATGAGCGATCGCGAAATGGTACTGGCTGATTCGGGGGTTTTGGGAGTATGCTCGATATCTGTATGATCAAGAAATTCAATGTGCCAGCCCCGTGTCTTAGTTGTTACCTCTTGTACTGGACAAAAGCGATTAAAATCTGAAAATCAATTGACATTAGAGGATTTTAAGGATAATACCCGACTCCAGCAACGAGAGGCGGAGTTAGCCAAATTCGCTTGTCCTGCGAATCAGATGTACACAGGGCAACAGCACCTCAGAGCAATGGAGGGAGTAGAGTTACTGCGCCAGTCTCTGGGGCGGGAAGCAGTAGATGTGGTGATTCTTTCTGCGGGTTATGGATTAATCCCTGAAGATAGAACTATCGTGCCATACCAAGTCACCTTCAATCGGATGAAAGGCTATCAGGTGGATGAGTGGGCTTCTGTTTTGGGAATACGCCAAGCCTTTGAACGTGCGATCGCGGATTACGACTTGGTATTTTTATTACTAGGGAAGAACTATTTGCGATCGCTCTCTCTTCCGGTTGAAACCTCGCCCACCCAGACTCTTGTATTTTTAGCATCCAAAACCAGTGCCAAATATATCCGAGAGTTGACAGCCAAGACGTTTGTTTTTACTCTGTCTAACATAGAAGCCAAACGATATCGCTATAGTTTAGTAGGTTTAAAAGGATTTCTCTTCAAGCGGTTTGCTCAGTGGGTCACCCAGGAGACCCAGATCTTACAACAAGTTTACCAGGAGCCAGAAGTCTTTAGGCAGGTTATGGAACGGGAACCTGTTCAACTAGAACTGCCTCTGGAATTGCCAAAAATGCGTCATTCCGTTAAGTCAGTTAAGACTAGAAAAAAAAAGCTGTCTAAAAAAACAGAATTTTTTCCTATCCCTGACCTTCCTCCGGCTCCGAATTGGCATTTAGGAATGCAATATTTTATCCCTGAATGGGATGACCGAGTTGATCCAGGATATAATTTTCAAGCCGATACTTTTACAGCTAATCGAGATGCGTATTTAGATGATATATACGCTCATCAGATTTACAATTTACCGAACTATGACGGAGTATTAGTCTCAAAAGTAGTCGTGGATAAGAGCAAGAAAAAAAAAGAATACATAGAAAGAAATGGAATTCACGATTTTGTCCGCTTTTCGGGTAAAATAATGGGCGACTGTGGCGCATTTGGCTATATTAAAGAGTCGGAACCTCCTTACACGACTGACGAAATCCTGGACTACTATGAGCAACTGGGTTTCAATTATGGAGTCAGCATTGACCACCTGATTGTGGGACCATTTGCTCAATCGGGTGTGAAAGAAAAGCGCTATAATTTGACCCTCAAGAATGCTGAGGAGTTTATTCGGAAGCATAGAGCTGGAAACTATCATTTTACGCCTATTGGTGTAGCTCAAGGGTGGAATCCAGACTCATACTCTAAAGCTGTTAAGGACATCATTGGTATGGGATATGATTATGTTGCTTTAGGAGGACTTGCCAGAACACCCAGCCACGAAATTATCGAAACTCTTGAAGCCATTTCCCCCTACTTAACTCCAAACACGCGGATGCATTTGTTTGGCGTTGGACGAATTAATGCGACTCCAGCTTTCCGTCATTTAGGTGTAACGAGTTTTGATTCAGCCAGTGCTTTGCGGAGTGCTTGGCTAGATTCAGCCGCCAATTACCATACTATCTCTGGCAAACAATATGCGGCTGTCCGTATTCCCCCAGTAGAACGCTCAGGCTTGCGAGTCAAGCGTGTGCTAGAAGCTGGGATATCTGATCGCGAAACTCTGAAGCGGCTTGAAGAAAACTCACTCAAAGCTATACGGGAATTTGATGCAGAAAAGCTGACTTTAGAGGAAACTCTAGACATACTGTTAGCTTATGACGAGTTGTTAGAATTGCCCCGTGACGGTCAGGTAAACCCTGACGCTAAAGCTAGACGCTTGAGCAAACATGAAAAGATGTACAGGGAACTTTTAACAGATAAGCCTTGGAAATCATGCGATTGTCAAATCTGCCAAGACCTTGGCATTGACGTTGTTATTTTTCGAGGAAACGATCGCAATCGTAGACGAGGATTTCATAATACATTTGTTTTCTATAAAAGGTTTAATGAGTTATTTAAATAATCAATTGAATCTTATAGTTTTTTGAATAAAATTGCTAGAATGAATGTTGGTAACCGATAAATCATTCATTGGCGAGAAATAAAAGGTGACCAGAAAATTTTTACCCGTTTTCTCTTTAGACTGGTCGGGTCTATTGAAGAAATTAGAAAATGTAGAAGGAGACTTTGGCATACTTGCTCCTGTCTCCTGCTACAATAAACTCCTGATGAGGATTCGTGAACTGAATAAACCCTTTTTCATTGACAGCAGTGTTTTTGAAAATCAGGGTAATCCATGGTACTGTCAACTTCATTCTGAGTTTATCCATAATCGATGGGTGCGTGAATTACGCTTGGCAGATGAGCTACAGTTGCGCCAGACAATAAAAAATTATTTAGCTCGCTGCGACAATTTCAGTCCAGATTACGTTTTTGCTCCTGATATTATTGGAGAGCCACTACTGTCTTTGTATCTCGCCCGACTCAGTTGGGAAGAATACTGGCGTCAGCCCAGAGCTTATGCTTTGATTGGGGTTGTTCAGGTCGGAGCGGTACTCTACAATTGGCGTCAACAGCCAGTACCTCAGTTGGACTCTGTTCCACCCCATTACGATTCACCCAGAAGTTTTCTTGCTTCTCTGATCAGTGCTTACCGAAATATTGGTTATCAGTACATTGCTTTGGGAGGTTTACTGAAAGCTGATACTACCATGCCAACTGGTCTAAAGTTTGGTTTATCCCCTCAGGAATTGGATGAATTACTAGCCTGGAGCCGACCCGAATTTGTTTTGGGAGGTCTGGCATTAACTCGTCTGGAAGTCTTGAGGAAGCATAATGTTTGGGCTGATTCTACCAATTGGCTTTGGTGGGATGCTCGTTATGACCAGCAACGATTTGGGCATCGGAATGCTTTACAGGAGAGTTTAGGGTGAGCTTTGACCTAAAATTTCATATTTCTGTTGGTTCCAAGGAAATCACTTGATCGGGTGACAAAAGTCCTCCAACTTTCACAACTTTCAGTTCACCAGTTTCTTCAGGGTTTTGCTCTCTGACTTTAGCGATCTCACTTTTAATGAGGAAGCCTTAACCGATGAGACATCCTCAGAAACGATTACCTTTCGATAGATGAGGAATCGAGGGGCATGAATAGGTTGTCTTCGATACGCGATCGCAATTCTTCAGGCACTTCACAGCCGCTATTCATACAATCTACAAGCAATTTATTTGCATCAAGATACCACTGTAGTACCTCAAAATCATTATCGTCATACCACTGCTCTAACCCCATATTGCGATGCTGCATTATCCCATTCCTTAATTCCTCAAGCCATGCTTCACCGTCCCATCCCCACCACTTTACAAGTTTCTCTAAGTGTAAGAATTCAGGTCTGTATTTAGCTCATCAATCAGCCTGGGTGTACGAGCCGTGCAAAAGTAAGTTGGGAAAGGGAATTAAGTCATATCGGCGAGTGCGCCCAGGCTCAAAACCCCAGCATCAGGCTGATACTATCCATCTCTCAGGATGATGGGTAGGAATGGAGCCTCGGTTTGCCAGTGTCTAACCTTGTCGAGTTCAATCACAAGGGACACAGACAACTGGGTTTCAAGGGACAGGTTCAGGCAACAGTGACACAGATTGCCCCGACTCAGTTTGAGCGACCAAGGCGGCTATAAAAAACTCAATCACCGACCGTCCTTGCCGCCGACAAGTCTGCACTACACTTAATAAATCCGCTGTTTCTTGAAATCGTTTCATTGAGCGAGACCCACCACTGACTTTACGTTTTGTCACCGCCAAACGCAGAGAACGTTCCGCCAGGTTATTGTCCGGTGGCACTTCTGGGTGGTCGAGGAAGTACCACCATTGTTGGGCTTTATCTCGTAAAGAACGTAGTAACTTGCCCGACTCGTATCCGGCTGTACTTATCCACTGTTGTATGGTTAGCGCCACTCGTAGCTTAAAAGAGGTCGCCCAGGTAAAAAAAGAGGTAGAATCTTGAGTTTGACGCCATTGTCGATGCTGGGCAAAGGCTTCCTCAATTAGTTCGATGAACGCTTGCCCTAAAGCTGGATTATTACCATGGCTCAATTTCACGACTTTTTTGAAGTGACGTAAAAGATGGGCTCGCACATTTCTGTTGTGCCTTGACCTCGTAGCCGTTATAGGCACTGTAATCATCACTATTGATTACACCATCAAACCTAGACCCCAACTGTTGGATAAGTTCAGCTCGTGAGCGGGTATCACCCGGATGAAACAGACAACACTCTTGTGTCGCACTCACCCACAACCATTCTTTGAGACCCAACACTGGCCAAGGAGATTCATCCACATGGACTAACGGTTGCTGTTTAATCCACTCCCGCAAACCGTCAACGCTTTCCTTCACCGCATCTGCCATCCGAGCATTTGTGGCATTAAGAGTTCCTACCCCTATCTCAATCTTGCCCAGTTCCCACAGTAGTTCTTGCTGCTTTTCATAAGATAGATGCCCATAGTTGCCCAACCATACCAGTAGCGCTTGCAATCTCACACTCAAGTCTTGTCCTGGCACGATGTCTTTTGACCAAGGCGCTGCTGTTAACTGACCACAACAGGCACAACGGCAGGTTTGCCTCTGGTATTCGACTACTTCTATCGGATGGGCTACCAGTTGCGCGACTTGCTGCCGCGGCACTGATGCTGGATTTTCCTCAAATTCTACACAGCCACAGCTAGTGCATTTTGGGGGTTTGAGAATGGAGTATCTATCGACTCGCCCAAAACCTTTCCGGGTTTTACCCGGGTGACCTGGTTGTCCTCCTGGCTTTCGTTTAGGTTTGTCGCTATGAGCGCCAGCTCTGTTGTCCCCAGCACTGTTACTCTTGTCGCCAGCGCTCTTGTCCTTCGGCTTTTTTGGTTTTTCCGGTTTGAGAAGCAAGTCCGTTGAAGGGGGCGCCAGAACTTGCTTGACTATCAAGTTTCTGGCTGGCTTTGAGCCTATATATCTCTTGTTGCAATTTTTCAATTACGAGCTGTTGCTGCACCAGCAAACCAACGAGTTCTTCGGTGGGCAACTGTTTGAGTTGGTTTGGGTCAAGCTTTAAGTTCATGACAACAGCACTCACATACCTTATATTAAAGCAGATTCTGTGTTGAGTGAACACAGGCGTTGTCCTTTTCCCACTCAGAAAGCTTTAAAAAGGGGGCAAGCCTTCGCCTCTGGGAAGCTGCTGTACTCAACCCATCCCTAGAAGGAGGCGAAGCCTTCCCCCCTCATCGGATTTCCACGCCACCTGAATCCTTACGTGTTCACAACCAAACACACTGATATGCAAGATTTTGATAAAAACAATTGCTATAAGCTGTTATTGTGACCGAAAATGAATTTGTAAAGGTCACAAGAGAGAGCAAACATGAATGTGTCCCTGACACCAGAGTTAGAGCAGTACGTGCAGGATAAGGTGAACAGTGGCATGTACTATTCCGCCAGTGAAGTCATTCGCGAAGGATTGCGGTTGCTACAGGAAAAGGAGAGGATGAACCAGTTCCGCTTGCAGCAACTGCGACAGGATATTCAGGCAGGGCTAGATAGCGGAGAATCAACCCCCCTAGATATGCAAGAAATCAAAGCCAAAGCACGGTATCGTCGTCAGCAGAGGCAACAGCAGTAATGGCAGTTATCATCAAACGCCCGTTAGCCGAACTGGATTTGCTCGACATTTGGGAATTTATTGCTGAAAACAGCCCTGATATTATGTCCGGTTGAATACTCACATTTAGGTGGAGACAAGGCAGAGGGCAGAAGGCAGAAGGCAGAAGGGAAGGAGGAAGGTTGCAAGGAAGAAGGATATTACGGTTATTTCGGCGGACATGATATGATCGGGCAGATGAGTTTTTGGATCGGTTGGAGGGCAAGCTGCAAACTCTGGCGCTTCATCCTGGAATGGGTAAGAGGCGGGAGGAATTGTTAGCAGGGTTGCGGAGTTTTCCAATGGGTAATTACGTCGTATTTTACCGAGAAATTGATGATGGAATTGATGTAATTCGCATTCTCCATGGATCAAGGGATATTGAGGAAATTTTCAGGCAGAGTTGAATCGTGACTCATAAAACTAATATCTCTGTTGGTTCCAAGACAATCACCTGATCGGGTGACAACAGTCCTCCAACTTTCACAACTTTCAGTTCGCCAGTTTCTTCAGGGTTTTGCTCTCTAACTTTAGCGATCGCCTCTTTTACTCTCTTAGCTTGAGCAATATAGATTTTCTCATCACCTTTCAGCACCCAGATGGGTTCAGAGAAGGTGTATCGAGGGTGAAGCACAGCTTGGTGAATGACTTGATGGGTGAACTGAACGATTTGCTCAATATCGGCATCATTACAAAACTCGCCCAACTCGGATTGAAAAGACTGTCTGAGTTTTGCTGTTGGCATGTGTTCGGTAACTTGCTCTGTTTGTGTGGGTGAGGGTTTGGGAGATCCTGATTGACTGTGTGCCTGCACCACCACCGATTCGATAAAGCGGCTGACCTGAGTCATAATCGAGTCAAAGTCCCGCTCCATTAACACATTACCTAGATGCTCTCTAAGCAGGGTTCTCAGCTTTTCATCGGAGATATTGATCCCACAGGTTCTTAAATAGACGGAAAGCCGTTCTCCCCAATCCCGACCACAACCAACTTCCCCATTAGAGGCATCTTCAGCCTCGACCAGTTCCATCAGGCGTTGATAACGAGTCTCACTATCGGTCATCCTGTGAGATTGTGTGGTTTGTTGCTCTTTTGGCGAAGCTGATGCTTCGGGATTAGAAGTGGGGAACGATTGAGTCATGATTCTTGCTGTAGAGTTTCAAAATAAATGAGATTGTCAGGATCTTCAGGATCACAACCGCAATCGAGTAGACCCACTCTCAGCTTTCTGTAAAATCCTAACGCACCTGGCAGAGCGTGTAAGCCGATTCTGCCTTGATAGGCTAATTCATAACTCCGGGCGATCGCAAAGTCAATTAAGTTTCCGCCAACCCCTTTGTAAGTTGGAGGATTCATAATCGCAGGTCTATTCCAGGGAGCCGTTGCTAGCGCTCTAATGTAAACTAATCGACGTCTGAATTGAGATTCAATCTGACAGCGTTTTTTCAAAACGTCGATGGTCATTAAGCCTTGAGTAACGCCATCACACTCAATCGCATATAGCTCATCTCCAGGTAACAGCTTGGCTCGACGACTCTTAGCGAACCAATTCCAGTACTCATCCTCAGCTCCAGTCCCCTGAAGTTGGGGTTCCCAAAGCGTTTCGGCATCGTTCAAGTGTTTCTGGGTCACCTCTGTCAGGATGGCATTAACAACTTGCCGATCTTGAACTCTTAGAAGGTAAATAGGGCGATTCAACTCGCACAGAACAACTCGACATCTGTTTTATCATAAGACTTGCTGTTCGACACAAGTAAACCAATCCGCCTGCTTTTACTCAAAATCCACTGTCTACTCATATAACACCGCTCACAGGCGCAATACCGACAAACTCACGCAATACCTTATGGCACGCATCTACTGTTGTCTTCGTATTAGAAATAATCGGTTCTCCAGTCGCCCCAATTTGGATTACTCCTCGCTCACGCCATAACTCGTTAGAACGCTGCCAATCTATCTCCCGTAGTCTAGCCAACCATTTAACAAACTCTTCCTCTGGCACACCCTCTAAGTAGAAGTCACGAGCCAACATTCCCAAAGCCTGGAACATAATAGCTGTTACGGCAAATGACTCTTGTCTTTGCACACAGCGCTCCTCTTTGCTAGTAAGTCTCCAGGGATCATTAGGCAGAACGCTTGCGACTGCTGCCCAAAATGTTGCGAGCCAATCAATTTTAGGCTCCAAATCCTGCTTAGATTTCAGATTGGGAAAAGCATTTCGGGTGGCTAATACTAAGGTAGAAAGGGTTATTAACTTGGGATTGTGTTTACCTAAGCCATTCTCAACCATCTCCACATTGTTGCGGAATTGGGGAACTCGCTTGATTAACGCTTTGGCAATTAAAACGGTAGGCGATCGCTTGTCAAAATAGTGAGAGAGTGAAACGCTTGGTCTTTGGACTAAAAGGTTTTGGTCGCGGAAGGCTTGACGTTCTTCCTCCAATGACAGTCCAGCATATAAGAGGACTCCCACTTCGAGTTGGGAAAGGATTGGCAGATGTTGGGGTTGTTCGACCTGAATATCTTTTAGCGCCTGACGGATACCAAAACATCTATGCTGACCGTCGGTTAGGCGCAGAGTAACCGAGTGATAAGGGAGAAAAATACTGCCGTCTCGGTAGGTTGGCGGTGGTTGAACGTTGACGCAAATCGGCGGGAAAAACGTCGTACCATCCTGGTAAGTCTCCAGAATATAGCGTGCGATCGCTTTAACTCGTGTAGCGTTAGGTTTGCGCTGGGCGAAGTCTGGTAAATCTGGCTGATGGGGAACGTAGAGATGACCGTCATCAAGCAGTCGGGCGATATCGCCAAAAAACAGACTAGCAACATAGCTTTGATGTTCATCCTGCGAACCCCGACGAATAGGCACAGCCCGGAGTACAAGTTCCATTATTGATTCCTTTGAGAGGGGAGCAACTCTTCTCCCTTACCTTGTACTCATGTATACATGGTGGCAAGCCTTCTGTCAAGGGGAATAGAATGCGTGAGACCCCTTCAGGCAATCAAACCTTGTCTTCAACTGTTCGTGTACCGGGAGAACTCTACGAAGCGCTGCGCCAGATCAGGCTTTCACTGGAAAGCCAATATCAGAGTGCAGCGCCTACTGTGCAGGATATGGTCAGCATCGCCCTGAAAAGATTTATCAATGATTGGGAGAACCCTGACAAGAAAACTCAGCTCCTAGATGAATTGCTAGAGCATCGTAAGCTTGCCCGTTCAAATATGGGTAAGAGAAGAATTGACGGCAGCTAAACGATGGTGACGGGATGACGTTCCCTAACTCTGAATCGCCTCAGTAATCTACTTACATCTAGAAAATGATGAGTCTCAACACTAAAAATACTGACCAACTTATTTTGCGTCATATAGAGGATATTGAGCAGGAGCGGATTAACTTTGGTCTCTACGAAACCTATATCAAAAAGGCTGACATAATACAGCGTGCCCAAGAAAAGTGTGAAAACTTGGACGAGGCTGAATTAGAAGAAGGGTTAGCCAGTTTAGAAGAGCAAAGGTGGGTGCTGAAGCTGGATGAGAACCACTATCGCTCACGAATTAGCGAGATTGTCCGACTCCTCAAGAATGTTAAGCAGCGGTTTCGCCCCAATGATGCCCAAAGCGCACCTTATCTAATCCAATCCATCCGTGTTGAGTTTGCCGATCGCCGCAGGTTGGCGCGTAAGACTAAGTTTAAAGAAATTATTAAACAGTTATTTAAAAACAGTAAAAATCTTAGACTCAAGCATCTAGATAACGCTCGCAAAGCTGTTCAAAATGGTTTTTGTAAAGCCCTAAACAAAGAACTAGACGAAGTAAAACTAACCAGTGTCCAAGAACGGGCGTTGCAGCAAATCACTCAGAAATATTTCCAGCGTAAGGGACAGGGATATGTAATTACTGGCAACACTGGTAGTGGTAAAACTGAAGCTGCGTTACTTCCTCTGTTACTTGGAGCCTTGCAGGAGAAGATGAACGATATTGTGGGATGTAAAATCATCCTAGTTTATCCTCGGCAGACTTTAGCCAAAAATCAGTTAGAGCGACTCAGCCAGTATGTAGCTTCCATTAACCAGCAAGTGTATGGCATGGCAAGGAGTGGAGTGTCAAACAAAGATTTGACTGTAGGAATTGCTTTTGGTGACACTCCCTTAAATGACGAGGAACTGCGTAATGGATACGAGAAAGACGGAAAACTCCAGCGTGGACGTTGGGAAAAGCAGGATGAGCAATACCAACTCCCGTACTTCACAGACAAAAATGGAGATCCAGTCTATGCGATCAATCTAACCAAGGGTGAATGTACCCTAAAACCTGCTGACAACAGTTGGGAGTTAGAGAGCTTTAAGGCTACGCGCAGCGCTATTCAAAGCAACCCACCAGATGTGCTAATTATCACCACTGAAATGCTGCATCGGTGGTTGATAGACCCTACATTCAATGATTTCTTCGGCTTACCGACTCGCCGAGATTTTCCACCAAATTTCTGCGCTCCACGAGCTGTTGTATTCGACGAAATGCACCTCTATGACACTATACACGGCGCTCAGATTGGCTTGCTGATTCGCCGTTTACGCCATCGACTACAACAGGCAATGCATTCGTATGATGGAGAATCTTGGCAATACCCCCTGATGTTGGGGATGAGTGCAACGATTGGTAATCCTCAAAAGTTTTGGCAGGAACTTAGCGGGGTTCCGTATGTAGATGAGATTTCACCAGATGAAGAGAAGGACATGGAAGATGCTCAGGGACGAGAGTATTTCCTGTTCATTCGCCCAGAAACATACTCGCGTGGTAAACCTGTAGGAGATGCCTCGACAGCAATCCAGACGATCATGGTGATCGCCCACAATATGCGTCGGCGAGACAGTGATGGGAACGAACCCCCTAAGTTCAAAAGCCTCGTGTTTCAAGACTCTATCAGTAAAGTCAAAAAATTAGCACTTGAGTTCCACGATGCCGAAACAAACAGGAATCTAGCACGCTACAGACTTCAGCGACCTAACTTCAGCCAAGACGTACTAGCCTCTCCAGAGTTTCTGGATGGTGAATATTGGTACTTTGATGCTGAAGACCTCGATCAATACTCCACACAACGCCAACCCGGAACAGAAGCGCGATCACTCACTTCAATGCCTTTTCCAGTGTACAGCGGTAGTGGTAAAGGAGATATCGAAATTCTACTGCAAGACATCATCTTTGCGACTACTTCATTAGAAGTCGGTTACGACGACGCCAGCATCCAATTTGTCATGCAGCACCACGCCCCTCGTAACCCAGCCAGTTTTGTGCAAAAGAAGGGCAGGGCTGGTCGTTCCCTCCAAGACTGTCCTATCACAGCGGTCACCCTTTCACAAAACTCTTACAAGGATGCCTTTTATTATCAGAACCCGCAACTCCTCTACAATCCTTCCGACTACCGCCCACCTCTCAACGTCGATAACTACTTTGTGCAGCAGTTTCAAACCATTGCCCTAATCTTTGACGAGTTGGCGCGTCTCAGACAACGACGAGACCTACTCCAGGGAAACTTCAGTAGTGTTGAAGAGCATTTGGATGAAATACAGCAGGAGTTGGATAAGTCCGAGATTGGGCAGACACTTCAGTACGCCTACAAGTATGTAACAGGCGAATCGTTTCAAAAAGTTCACCGAAATTGGAAAGAGATATGGGATTGGTTTAAAACGCGGATGCTTGAAGATGATATCCGCTATAACTTTGCAAAAAACAACAATCTGCTCCAGATTTGTCCAGATTTACCAGATAACCTGTTTAGCTCAATCAATCTGCCTACAGTTCGGGTTATGTTTTCGGGAGGCGGGAAGCCAGAAAACTGGTCTGGGGCAAACGAGGATATTTCTCTTGCTTTCTTAGAATTGGCTCCTGGCAAGATTACGCGCCGTTATAACCCTCGCTATCATCTTTACTGGCGACCCTTAGTTGCTTTTGTAAAACCAAGAGAAAACTTTAAAGGAAGACCAGTGCCCAATGCAGTAGCTATAGAGCGGTATAAGTATGAAAGACGCTCTGAAAATCCTGGACCATTCAATTCTCGGCTTCTTAAGCAGCTTGATCAAGTATGGGGGAGTAATTGGCAAGATTACTTACCCTTGAATGTAGAGCAGGTTTACAGTCAAGATCTACCGCAGCGTTTCTACCGAGTTCGCTATCTGGAACTATGGGACTTTGGTACGGACTCACTAAATGATCCAAAGCATCCGAATACTGAATGGTGGGGCGCGTTTAACCCTGACGGTAGCGTGGACTTGAGGTATGGAAGCAAAAGAGAACAGCTTGACCAGGGTTATCCAGACCAGGTTCGTTCAGTCTCTCCAGATTCTAATAGCTACCCCTTGTCTTTCAGCGTGGTCAAGGTAAATACGGCAGATCAAGAGGAAGTAGAGCCTCGGCACAGACTAAAATTGCCTCCCCTATTCAAAGGCTTGGTCAATAATCTTGATTTCTACTATGGCGAAGTCGGGGAAAATCGCTCAATGCTCAATGTCTGGGAAGTTCAATACGGAGCTGAGGCTCGTATTCGGTTGCTACCTGATGAGCAGTTGCTACGTCAAGGCAGGACAGACCCGCACGCGGGGATGGGTCAAAACACAGTTAGATACATCAGCGAACACGATGGGAAGCCTACCTTGTATGGCTATGACTTGAGGACTGAGGGAGTACGGGTTCCCTATTCATGCGAACAGCTATATACAGTAGCTGAGTCTTTGTTCGAGAAGATATGGAATGATCCTAAACGCAAGACTCACTTACAAGACCAGTACCTTCGATTCTTGCTCAAGTCGAGTTTTTGGCAACCAAAGGAAGTAGAAAATCCCTTAACTGCTTTTGACCTGCGTAAAGTAGCAGACATCATTGCCACTATGCGTGCGGAGTCACGAGCGAGGGGAATGGAAGACTGGCGAACTTTCTTAGATCATCTGACTAATCCCAATGGGTTGAATGAGCTGGTGGACATAGTATGTGACAACTACTGGCGTGACCATCGAGTTGTTCCTGAAGACTTCAGAGAGCGATTGGTTTCAATTCTGACCTATTCCAATAGCATTACTGAATCTCAGAGTGATAGTGCCATTCAAGGCACATTATTTGATATAACCGCATTTCAAGCTGAAGCCACCACATCTAAAGAATCAACAATTCCTCCAAATACTAGACAAATTTTGGAGGAGCAGGTTTTCGCTAAACTCACCAAGAAATCGGAAATATTGGACTACTTGATGGATAACATAGTTCATTCGCTGAAACAGGCAACGAGGAATCTGTTTCTGACAGAAGGTAGCACTCGTGATGAGGAGATAGGCAGCCATAATATACTAAAACTAACCTACGGGAAAAAGCCTTGGGATACTTCGTTTTACGTTTACGAACGCAACCAAGATGGTAATGGGGCGACAAGGCTGGCATCAGAGGTACTAAAAGAGAATCCAACCCATTTACTTAAGCGTTGGTGGGAAGTAACTTTATCGTGTCCCGTAGGTGATGAAGAAGACTTTTTGAAGAGAGTTTTACGAGACAATCAGCAGCTACTTCTGAACTTCCTAGAAACATTTTTCCAATCTGAACCACCGGACAGAAAAAATCCCAGAGATTTTCTTTTCCCCCTTGTTGAGCAACAGGTAAAGGACAAAAACGATCCTTTACTCCAGCGTTTAGCTGGATTGCTCACGAGTGAACTGAGCATTGCAGGGCAGACCTTGCCCCGCATTGGCTTACAAATTGAGTTACTGCATCTGGAAGACGTCTTGGCTGAGAGATTTAAGCGACCTTCAACCCCAAGGGAACTGGCAGGTTATGTAGCCACACAAGTTCAACAGGAACCAACAAACTATCCTTATCTAGCTCAGTTGAGGCAGAGGTATGAAGAGCATACCCAAAACTTAGGTTTAGAGGATGAAGATTCGGAGGACACAGCAAATGCATTAGACCGATTCCTGGCTCAAGTTGAGAATATGAGTCTGAGTACTTGTGTGGATGCCTGTCCAGCTTGTTTGGCAGCTAGCTGCGATCACGGGCATATTGATGTGATGCGCCATACTATTTCTCGGCGTTACTTGAAAATGGCTCGTCATCTTTTGACCCAAGAACTGACTCGTGAATACGGCCAGGAGCCTGTTGAAAAATTGGTGGCGATCGCTCAGCAGAACGGGGGTTATGTAATCCTCGAACATCAAGGCGAACCCGATGACGCTTATAGGCTTCAGCTCAAAAATCAGGGATTTGAAAGAATTAAGCGGGACTTCGACCATGAAACTTTTATTGGGCAACAGGTGTTCTATTACCAAGGAAATACATGAAGGTTTATGGTAACTATCCAAAACCAACCCTTTCTAGGGGTTTAGCCAAGTTGCTCGTGGATTCGCTGGATGCCAAGGGTGAGGTCTGGCTGATTAGCCCCTGGCTTAAAGATGTTCGTTTAGCGATCGCTCAACTCGGAGACTTTGCCAGTTTGCTGGGTGGGCAGAGGGAGGAAATTGAATTGAGCCAATTGCTTACCCGTATAGCTGAGCAACACAGGCTCCGCGTAATTACTAAGCCTCCAGGAGAACTAATCCCTTTTAGGACACTTAAGCGTCTAGCATACAAGATTGACTTACGAAAACGCTTGCTGGAGGAAAGAGAGGAAGAAGAAGATTTACAAGGTTACGACATTATCGAAGAGGTCATAGAGGAGTTCAATACAGAGATTGAGCAGCTAGCTAGTGCAGCTACCGTACACGCGGAAACTATTCGTATTGGTCGAATGCTACAAGCAAAGGGAGCCGAATTATATTACTTAGATAAACTTCACGCTAAGTTGCTCTGGACTCCCATCGGAGCATTGATTGGAAGTGCTAACTTCACCAATGGTGGGCTAAGTTATAACGACGAGCTGATGGTAGAAATAACTGACGAGACTGAGCTTACGAAGTTACAATCCATAGCTCAGCAAATGGGAAATCGAGCAGTACTAGCACAGAATTACAGTCTTAATAAGACCTTAAAGCGAGAAGAATACACATTAAAGGACTATTTAGCTTTTACCGATAGTCAAGAGCTTCAAAACTTCATAGATTTACAAAATTTATTGAAACATATAAATCAATGGATTAATCAAATTTGAACAAGGAAACCCAAAATTTTAAATCACTATAGTTGGCGGCAATTTTATAAAAACATAGATAAAATACTCGATTGACTAGCTGTATTCTTTCAAAAACTTAGCCAGCCGCTCATTCGCATCCGGAGTATGAATCGGCAGTGGAACTGCCTCTAAACCTCTACGGACAAAAAAAGAAAAAAGACAGCGAACCTGCCCAAGAACTCTCTGGCGAAATCGCAGATATTTTATTTGCGTTGATTTGCCTAGCCAATTCCCACAATATTGACTTACAGGAGGCTTTTGAAAATATGATACAAAAGTACTCATGTAGAGATAAATACCGATATAAAATCAAGGATGATTAAACTAAATATAAATTCAGTAATTCTAGTTATCTGTAGGGACACGGCATTGCCGTGTCCTACCCATGCTACGAACTGATTAATTAATATGGATTGCAGCACGAGGTTTTATTCCGGCTGAACCAGTACGTTCCATCACCTTAAATGATATTCTCGTTGATACAGGGACAACTAGCTGATGTTTGCCCAAAGAGGCGATCGCATAACTGGGATGAACCCTTTTCACGGAAGTCGATGTTGAAACAGTGCCTGGGATTAACCAAACCCGTGAGTAAGTCCTAGTCGTTATGACTATGGATTATGATATAGTCGTAACAGTTCGTAAATAATTGACTAAAACTGATAAGCTATAGCGAACGCATACACCAAAACACTCAAGGAGGAGAATTTTATGGAAGGATGTCTGCGAGTTGGTCAACCTGCTCCTGACTTCAGCGCGACGGCGGTCGTCGATCAAGAATTTAAGACCATCAAGCTGTCTGATTACCGGGGTCAATATGTAGTCATATTTTTCTATCCACTAGATTTTACCTTTGTTTGTCCCACAGAGGTAACAGCATTTAGCGATCGCTTTAGCGAATTTAAAGAAGTTGGCACTCAAGTTCTCGGCATCTCCGTGGACAGTGAATTCTCTCACCTAGCTTGGATTCAAACTGATCGCAAGAGTGGTGGTGTAGGTGATCTCAATTATCCTTTAGTTTCTGACATCAAGAAAGAAATCAGTACGGCTTACAATGTCCTTGACCCCGATGCAGGTGTAGCCCTACGGGGATTGTTTATTATCGATAAAGATGGTATTATTCAACATTCGACCATTAATAACCTCTCGTTTGGTCGGAATGTAGACGAAGTGTTGCGGACTCTGAAAGCGGTTCAATACGTTCAGGCGAATCCAGACGAAGTTTGCCCTCAAGGTTGGCAACCCGGTGATAAAACAATGGTTCCCGATCCCGTTAAATCTAAGGTTTACTTCTCAGCCGTTTAAGGTGATGGGGTGATGGGGTGATGGGGTGAATATTCTCTCCCACTCTCCCACTCTCCCACTCGCCTGACTTTTTACCTTAAGTTGACTCCAATGACCGACGTGCGCCTTTTGCCGATAGATCAAATAAGTGATTGGATCAGATTCAGCCAATGCTAACATCAACTGACTTTAGAGGTTTATTCAACGAACGGTTTCTGCGTAATTTTTTTCCCATCCCTGCGACCAATCCTTTGAGAATAGGACAACTGACTCCGGATTTTGAACTACCGGATATCACGAATAATCGTCAGGTGAGATTATCCAATTACCGAGAACAGCAACCTGTACTGTTGGCATTCACCCGCATTTTTACCGAAAAGCAATATTGTCCCCTTTGCTATCCTCATATTCAGGCGATGAATGAGCAATACGAGCAATTTACCCAAAAGGGGGTAGAGGTATTAATGATCACAAGTACCGATCCTCAGCAAAGCAAAACAGTGGTCAAGGATTTAGGATTAAAAATGCCTCTGTTGAGTGATCCAAGTTGTCGCACCTTTCAAGCCTATCAAGTCGGTCAGGCATTGGGAGCGCCTTTACCTGCTCAGTTTTTGGTAGATAAGCAAGGTAAACTCCGCTTTAAACATTTGTTTTCCTTCTTATCTCCAAATGCTGAGATGGAGAAACTACTCTCGAATTTGGAGTTGTCGGTGTAGCAAGGCTCTTGAGAGATGTTGCTGCAAAATTTCTACAATTTTAGCGACTGAAGTGACGCCGGAAGTGAGGATCAAGACGATGTTTTTTCTTTAGGTTACAGGAACGGCAGAGAGTTTGTAGGTTGCTGATATCATTTTGGTGGCGTTTTGTTTATTGGTTTTCTGGTTTATTTTCTTGGTTGATCCTCTGACGCACAGACAGATCCCCGACTTCTTCAAGAAGTCGGGGATCTTGCTTGAGGCTGTACCTCATCAGGATTTGGTATAAGTATCCAAGCTATTCTTCAGGATGATAAACCCGATCCGGTGTATGATCGGAATTAATTTCAATCACTAAATCCACCCAATCTGGATTGTGAATTAATGGCGTAATAAATAATTCTGGATGCAATGCTTTCCAGAAATACTTGACAAACTCCTTAATTTCTGAGTCACTCATCCCCGATTTACCCGTCGCGATCATTTCCGCCTCCGCCTGACGCCGCCATTGCAAACTTAGGCGATAATCAATGGGATAAAGTACGATTAAATAGTCTAAGCGTTCCCACAAGGGTAAATAGGCTTTAAGTCGTTCATTCATATCCCGTGCAAACGTGCGATCGCTCTCTGTTTTAATAGGTGCTGGAGTCATTCCCTCAAACACAGTCGCCGCCACGGGACGCACGCCGACAAACCAGCCTTCAAATAACACAATATCCGCCTTTTGTACAGGTTCAAAATCCGTGCGATCGCCTGCACCTTGCCAAGCGGATTTATCAAAGCGGGGGACGAGAATAGAGTCTGAGGAATTCGGCGATCGCAACTCATCTAATACCTGCACCCCCAACTCCACATCATGGGTTCCCGGTGGACCCCGCCAAATCAGACGCGGATCGTGTTCTCGCAGTTGCTGTCGTTCTTGATAGGTTTTATAAAGGTCATCAATGGAAAGGCTAAGAGTACGATATTCTAACTGGGCTAAAATTAATTTCAATACAACCGCCAATGTAGTTTTTCCCGTTCCCTGTCCGCCTAATATTCCCTGAATCAGGGGACGATCTAACTGTTGTCGATAGTCCGCCAACTGTATCGCCAACGGAAGCCATAATCGCCACAGAGATAGAAGAATATTCGTTTGAATCGACTTTGACTGTTCTGAATTATCCTTGATTTTATGGGCAAAAGAGGGTAGAGTGAGAACATCACTATAGACAGAGAGAAGAAGACGCGATCGCGCCCGTAATTTTTCTGTTACGTTATCTGCCGTAATTCCAAACGCTTTCGCCCGTTCTGGCGGTGTTAATTCCGCTGTTACTAATGTTTGCCAAGCCGATGAATTAGGTGATTTTCCGGCTATCCATTGGTTAAGAATATCACCGAGGGAGGGAGACGGGGAAACGGGATGAGTCATCAGTCTTAGGGTAGGGGCAGGTTTAGGAACAATTACAATTGTAGGGGCGGGTTTAGGAACTCAATTAACTTGTCACCGATAACCTATCAACAAAACCCGCCCTCCCTCACCGATAGCGTATCAACAGAACCCGCCTTTGTCGGGGCGGGTTTAGAAACTCAATTAACTTGTCACCGATAACCTATCAACAAAACCCGCCCTCCCCCACCAATAACGTATCAACAGAACCCGCCTTTGTCGGGGCGGGTTTAGGAACTCAATTAACTTGTCACCGATAACCTATCAACAAAACCCGCCCTCCCTCACCGATAACCTATCAACAGAACCCGCCTTTGTCGGGGCGGGTTTAGAAACTCAATTAACTTGTCACCGATAACCTATCAACAAAACCCGCCCTCCCTCACCGATAACCTATCAACAAAATCCCCTCCCCCGCCGGTAGCCTATCAACAAATCCCCCGACCCGTGTCCCGCATCAGCGGAAGATATAGACACGTTAACCCGCTAAAAGAACAAATCGTTTAAAAATACTCAAAACAATATATAAATCATTTCCACGATTACGAAAATCAAAAATATAATACCTGGTGTACTGCGGGGGTTAACCATTAAACAGCATGA
>NZ_JAVJUO010000079.1:0-56792 GCF_040220555.1 Coleofasciculus sp. C1-SOL-03 | reverse complement strand
TTGGTGGTGATGGATTTCGGATGGACAGGGACATTAACGGCGCCCGTGGGATTTTCCTACGGGCTTTGGGAGATATCCCCTCTCTAAGAGCTTGTCTTTTAGAGTGCATTGTTAGCATAAGTTAGCAAAATTATATCGGTTGCTTCTATTCGTTCTGATTACCCGATAACTCTTAACCCGCTTTATGAAATCGCTGATGGTGGTGGGAACAACCTCCCACGCAGGAAAATCCTTTATTACTACCGCCTTGTGCCGTATTCTTTCCCGGCGCGGTTGGCGTGTGGCTCCATTTAAGGGACAAAATATGGCGCTCAACGCTTATGTCACCCCCAATGGAGGCGAAATTGGACATGCTCAAGCTGTTCAAGCTTGGGCAGCTGATGTGACGCCCTGTGTCGAAATGAACCCGATTTTACTCAAACCCCAAGGGGATATGACCTCTCAAGTCATTCTCATGGGTCAAGTGGCGGGTAAAGTCGGCGCGGCGGATTATTATGAACAGTATTTTGATCGCGGTTGGCAAGCGATTCAAGAGTCCCTCAAGCGTTTGAGTCATGAGTTTGATTTTGTCGTGTGCGAGGGGGCAGGGAGTCCAGCGGAAATTAATTTAAAGCACCGTGACTTAACCAATATGCGAATCGCGAAACATTTAAATGCGCCGACGTTACTCGTGGTAGATATCGATCGCGGTGGCGCATTTGCCCATGTTGTGGGGACTCTGGAACTCTTGGAACCGGATGAGCGAGTCTTGATTAAAGGTATCGTGATTAATAAATTTAGAGGACAGCGATCGCTTTTGGAATCAGGGATTACTTGGCTCGAAGAACGCACCGGAATTCCTGTCGTTGGGGTGATTCCCTGGATTAATGAGATCTTTCCCGCCGAAGATTCCTTGGCATTACTAGATCGCTACAATAAGAGAAAACGGGATAGTGAATTGACAGTCGCGGTAATTCGTTTCCCTCGCATCTCTAACTTTACCGACTTTGACGCCCTCGAAGCTGAATCGACGGTCAGTGTCAAATATTTAACACCGAATCAATCCCTCGGCTATCCCGATGCCCTGATTTTGCCGGGGACAAAAACCACGATTAGCGACTTACTCGTGTTGCACAAAACAGGCATGCTCGAAGAGATTAAAAACTATGCCGCTGCTGGGGGTACAGTGTTAGGGATTTGTGGTGGGTTTCAAATGCTGGGTCAAACCCTGCTTGATCCCGATGGCATTGAGGATGAACCGGGGCAATATCAAGGATTAGGATTATTACCGATTAAAACCATAATTACCGCCCGAAAAGTGGCACGTCAGCGCCTCGTCACCTCTAACTATCCTCAAGTCGGTTTACCTGTTTCGGGTTACGAAATCCATCAAGGGCGTTCTCGGCTAATTGACTCAGAAACCACGGATAATAAATCTGCCTATCAACCCCTGTTTGATGACCCCGGTTTAGGGTTAGTCGATATCACCCAATCGATTTGGGGAACCTATCTCCATGGTTTATTTGATAATGGTCCCTGGCGACGGGCGTGGTTGAATCAACTGCGACATCAACGCGGACTTGCGTCTTTGCCAACGGGTATTCCCGACTATCGAGAGCAGCGAGAAGTGGTGTTGAATTCTTTAGCAGATAGCGTAGAAACTTATTTGGATTTAAGCACTATTATACCGAACTTGACGTAAGTTAATAGCAAACCTGTTCATGAGTGTTACCATTCGATTCTTACCTGATGATGTCACGATTAATGCAGAAGTGGGAGAACCGCTACTGCAAGTGGCTCAACGTGCTGGCGTCTTCATTCCTACAGGATGTCTGATGGGTTCCTGTCATGCTTGCGAGGTGGAGATTAACGACACAGAAACGATTTGTGCCTGCATCTCGGCTGTACCACCGGGTCAGGAACAGCTTACGATTAATCTCTATAGTGATCCATTGTGGTAAGTTATTGGTCATTTGTCATTGGTCATTGGTTATTGGTCATTGGTCATTAGTCATTGGTCATTGGTCATTGGTCATTGGTCATTGGTCATTTGAATTTCTTCTTGAGTAATTGGATCAATCCCTGTGACGAAATTGTAGCGATATCCATTACAACGCTGACAAGCTAACGCTAGATTTTCTAAATCATCAGTCCCTCCCAATGAACGAGGCATAATATGGTCAATCGCAAAATTAGCAGCACTGGCTTCTTCTGATGAGTGGCAATATTCACACAAATAGTTTGCCCTTTCCCGTACCTGTCGCCTAACATTATCATTCAACGTCATGATTCAGCGATAATACGGGCATTCAACAGGGTAAAGATACGATCTAATTCCAAAAGCCCACTGAGTTCAGCTTGTTCATCTTGATTAAGACTTACCTCTTTTTGGCGTTCAGAAAGCTCATCCAAACGAACTTGAAGGGCATCTGTGAATTTGAACAGATATAAATTGCGTACTCGCTGAATCTTAATGCCAGTTTCAACCCAGGATGAGGGTTGCACCATTGTTTGAGCAATCATTATGATCAGTGAATCTCTGTTTTCTGTTGACTATGATACTAGCTTAACCTAAACTTTCCCCCTACAGATGGAGGTTTAACAGTAGAGCCAGCGTAAGTCCCAATACGGCTCGGATACAGCATCTTCTAAAACGGTGTATCACATCGAGGAAAGAAAACGCTGTAACGCCGCTAAAATGATGGAATAGATTTCACAGTAATCAATACCTCTGATCATGATTCGTCTACCCACCCAAGCCAATCCCCCCGATTCTCCCCGGCAAAACTTGCCGACTATGTATGATTTACCCAGTGATAATCCGGAGGACCCTGGATTGCCCGATGAGTTTCACTTTTTTCAACCTCTGCTACTCCTTTTAACCTTTCAACCAACCAATTGGCATTGGGAACAGGTGTTTTCTGCCTGCGATTTGAATCTTTATTATGATGTGAATCATACTCACTGGTACAAGCGTCCCGATTGGTTTGGCGTTGTCGGGATTCCTCGCTTGTATGAACAGCGAGATTTGCGCTTAAGTTATGTGATTTGGCAAGAGCAAATTAGTCCCTTTGTGGTGGTGGAGTTATTATCTCCAGGGACGGAAAATGAAGATTTTGGAAGGACGATACCCCAAGCCGGAAGTCCACCGACAAAATGGCAGGTTTATGAACAGATTTTGCGGGTACCGTACTATGTGATTTTTAGCCGCTATACTTATGAACTGCAAATCTTTCATTTAGTTGAGGGGAAGTATCAACGGGTGAATTTAACCGATAATCGGTTAGTCATACCCGAATTAGGGTTAAGCTTGGGATTATGGTCAGGACGGTTTCGTGAGATTAACGGACGCTGGTTGCGATGGATGACGCCTTCAGGCGAGTTGATTCCCACGGATAATGAACAGGCTGTATTTGCTGAACAACGGGCACTCGCCGCCGAAGAACGCGCCCAACAGGAAGCTGAATTCGCTCGATTAGCCCAAGAACGCGCCCAACAGGAAGCTGAACTTGCTCGATTAGCCCAAGAACGCGCCCAGCAGGAAGCCCAACGCGCACAATTAGCTGAAGAACGCGCCCAACAATTGGCGCAACGGTTGCGAGAATTAGGGATTGATCCAGATAATGTATAGGGCAAGATAAGCTGTCGTGCATTTAAATTGGGTATGAGTAGCGAGCAATAGGCTCGCACTACAATGATTTTGCCATTGATGAATGTTACGCTCCTCGTATTCTGGTGGGCAATGCCCACCCTACGGGATATCAATGGTGTCATTGCTGCTTAAAGGCTTCATGACAATCCAGGTTCTGGGCGAACACTGGTAAGTTAGTTATTATCGTTCGCTTTCGTTACTGCACTATGTCATCGACTGTATCCTCTACTCCTAGCCAAGCGATTCCGGTTGAGAAAATCTGTTATAACGATCAGGGGCTTGTCCCCGCCATTGTCCAGGATTATCTGGATGGTACGGTATTGATGATGGCGTGGATGAATCGGGACTCATTGCAGAAAACCTTGGAAACCGGGGAAACCTGGTTCTGGAGTCGATCGCGTCAGGAATTATGGCACAAAGGCGCAACATCGGGTCATTTGCAGCATGTGCGATCGCTGCGTTATGACTGTGATAGTGATACGCTGCTGATTGGTGTGGAACAGGTGGGGGATATTGCCTGTCATACCGGGGAACGCAGTTGTTTTCATCAGGTGGATGGGATAAAGGCTGCACCGCCTGCGGATACATTGTCTCAGGTGTTTGAGGTAATTTGCGATCGCCGGGATAATCCTACCCCTGAATCCTATACCTGTAAGCTGTTTAATGGTGGGGATAATAAGATTCTTAAAAAGATTGGTGAAGAAGCCGCCGAGGTAGTCATGGCGTGTAAGGATGATGATAAGGATGCGATCGCGTCAGAAGCGGCTGATTTGTTTTATCACACCTTAGTCGCGTTGGCACATCACCAGGTTGATGTGCGGGATGTTTATCGCAAGTTACAAGACAGACGGCGATAGCATCCGCCCGGAGTTCAAACTCCGGGCTAAGAACTCAAGTCCATTAAAATGGACTAACATCTCTTGGGTTTCACGACTCATTTAAAATAGCTATCCCCGAAAATTTGCATGGTATCGGAGACAACCAGTACAATCATCAATAAATTACTTCGGTTAATCAGTATTAAACATCTGATAGTAAACAGCAGCTTCACCAAAATTGCCATTGTTTTAGCCACGACTACTGGTTTATTAATTGGCGTAGTCGTGGATACTCCCCAAGCCGACGCCTCCATGACACCAACTCCTCTAATTGTTGATGATGATGGGAGCCAAGATGGGATGACAGCCTTAGCCTATATGCTGGCAAATCCTAAATTTGATATTCAGGCAATTACCATCGCCCAAGGCATTGCTCATCCTGAGATATTTGTGGATAATCTAGAACGGATGCTGGGACGGTTAGACGTAACAGGTATCCCGATTGGAGTAGGTAGACCTGATCCCCTAGCCGGGAACAATGCCTTTCCAGAATTTATTCGGGATGAATCGGATACATTTTGGTCACCCTTTGTTACTCTACCAGAAACCGCGCCATCTGTTGAAAAAAGACCCGCAGCAGAACTCATTGTCGAGACAATCCAACAATCACCGGAACCTGTCGCCATCTTAGCAACGGGTCCACTCACCAATATTGCCGAAGCGCTACGACTTGACCCGACAATCATTGATAATATCTCGGTCATAGAAATCATGGGCGGTGCTGTATTTGTACCAGGAAATTTGTCGATTTTGCCGTTTCCTCCCTTTTCCACCAACACGACAGCCGAATTTAATATTTGGGTTGATCCAGTCGCCGCGCAGGAGGTGTTTGAAGCTGGAGAACAAGGCTTGAATATTCAGTTGACGCCCCTAGATGCAACGAATAAAATTGAGTTTGATCGCGATGATTATCAGGCGTGGTTGGCGACAGGTACACCTGAAAGTATAATTGCCGCAGAATTTTTAGACTTTGCGCTCACCGTGATTCAAAGCGAAAATGATCCTAACCCAGTTTGGGATTTAGTTGCGGCGATTAATCTGAGTGAGCCAGATTTCTCTACAGAAACGCCTTTACATATTGAAGTCGATACGATGTCAGATCCCGCAGCCACTCAGGGACAAACGAACGTTATTCCTGATTTACCGCCAAATGTTTTGGTGTCTCTAAATCCAAGTTTCGACAATATTGCATTCAATTCTAGTGAAGTTTTCTCTTCTCTAGAGACAAAATCTGTACCGGAACCCACCTCTGTTTTAGGTTTGCTAGCTGTTGGTGCGTTAGGTGCGACTTCTGCACTCAAGAAGAAGTAATTAGACTTGAGCGTTTCTCAGCCGTCTAAAATTACAAGTAACCAAGCATGGCGCTAGGGGGATACGTTAGGACATTCCCCTTTTGCCTTTTCAGTTATAGGACTTACGCAAAGCCTTTATGTGTAGTGGCGTGGCACACCTTATTTGGTGGATTAGAATTGTAGGGGCGCATGGCGTGCGCCCGGTTTAAACGTCAAATCTATTCCACAATTTTAGCTGTGTCACGCCAGTAGGGTGGGGAGAGCGCAGCGTAACGCACCTTTCCCGCCATGTATGGTGTAGCTGCTTAAGTCCTGAGTTAATTTGATTGCGTCTCTATTCACGGAAGGCAGAGCTAGTGCAGCGGGCGTAAAAATACTTGAGCAGCTTCGTAGATACGATGAAGCAGGGGGAGCAGAGGGAGCAGGGGAAGCGGGGGGAGATATTAGCTGTTCAGTTATTTCTGACGAATTGCACTAGAAACGAGGCTATCACAAAAAGCGGCAACTATTCCCCTCATTGATTGGATTGGATAGCCGCTGTTTTTCTATGCATAGGTTTATGAGTTTAGGGTGATTAATTAAATAGTGCGACAGCCCCCTGCATTTGAATAGTTAGGCTTCACGCCTTCTTGAGAAATGGAACCAAGTGCATCATGTAATCCCGTTTGCCAATGGATACACCAGCCATGCGAAGAATGTCGTAAGCCGTAACTAGATGGAAGTAGAAGTTTGGAATTAGAAAGTCGTTCACATAGGCGTGACCAAACATCTCGATGTAAAGATCCTGACCGAGATCGATGCGTATCAACTCACTTAGCTTTTCATCTTCGACGTTAATGCCTGAAAGAAGTCCCTTGGTATTCGCTATATGTTCGTATGCTTGTGCAAGAAATGTGACGTCTGGATCTAGATTATCCATCGGTTTGCCGTTACACCATAAAGCAAAATTGCGTGGTTGATTGCAGGTGAAAGCAACCTGTGTACCGAAGGGAAGCATATCAGTCGCAATACGCTTGTGAAGAAACGACTCACTATCACTGAAATGAGTCTGAGCTGACTTTAGCAGGTGTTCGAGAGTCGTGAGACGGCTTTGGAAGATAGTTTTAATTGAATCTATATTTTGACTTGGCATTTTGCGATCTCTTAAGACTTATTTCATGTAGTCTAAGTGTATACGGAAGACCCCAAAATGCATACCTATCATGACACCATCCACGATAGAACGGGGAATAAAGTTGTGCAATATGCGGCGATTCTTTACCCGGGTTCCTACAAGTCATATTCCAGAGGAGAAATTGAGGCGCTTCCAGCCTATCCTGGAAATGAGGCTAAACTACAGCAGCGCCTGTATCCTGTGTTAGAGAACGCCCTCACGGTTGTGTAATCGCCTAAACTGATGAATCTAGATGTAATTGTTATTGGTAGCGGAATTGGTGGATTGACGGCGGGTGCTTTACTCGCCCGTTATGGCAAACGGGTGCTAGTTTGTGAAAGCCATGCTATTCCCGGCGGTGCGGCGCATAGTTTCCGCCGACGGGGGTTTGAGTTTGATTCGGGTCCTTCGTTTTATTGTGGATTGAGTCAGCAACGCCCCAGTCTTAACCCATTACGGCAAGTTTTGGATGTGCTGGGCGAGTCGTTACAAACCGTTCCTTATGACCCCCTCGGACATTACCATTTTCCCGAAGCGACGTTACCTGTGTACAGTGACGCCCAACGGTATCGAGAAGCCGTGGCGGAGATTACACCTCAAGGGGCGAAAGAATTGGCAGAGTTTGAAAAACGCCTGCTGTCTCTCTATGCAGGGTTGCGAGAGATTCCCACAATTGCATTACGTTCAGATTGGCAAATAATTCCAGTTTTAGTTGGACGTTATTTACCCTCCCTCTTAAAATTACTGCCCCATCTAGGACTTGTCCAGAATTCCGTGGGCAAAGTTATGGATGAAACCGTGCGTGATCCCTGGGTGCGGCGGCTGATTGATGTGGAATGTTTTCTGTTATCGGGATTAAAAGCACAGGGAACGATCGCGCCTGAGGTAGCCTTTATGTTAGGGGAACGTTCTCGTGCGGGTGTGGAGTACCCCGTCGGGGGAAGTGGGGCGATTGTGCAGGCGTTGGTGCGCGGGTTAGAACGCTGGGGGGGTGAGTTACGCCTAAATGCCCATGTTGACCAAATTTTAGTCCAAGGGGGGAAAGCCGTTGGGGTACGATTGCAACGGGGAGAGGTGGTAAACGCCCCGGTGGTGATTTCTAATGCCACAATTTGGGATACCTACAGTCAATTATTGCGCCCAGAAGATTTACCCAAAGCGTACCGGAAACAGTCCCTAGACACCCCAGCCGTCGAGAGTTTCATGCACCTACATTTAGGGATTCGGGCGGAGGGATTAGAGGGGTTGACGGGACATCATGTTGTGGTTCACGATGCTAATCGGGATATTACTGAACCGGGTAATACTTGCATGATTTCTATTCCCTCGGTATGGGATGCTAATCTCGCCCCAACGGATCATCATGTTATTCATGCCTATACCTTAGAACCCTACCAGGGTTGGCAGCGCGATGATAACTATAAGGAGAAGAAAAAAGCGCGATCGCAATCCTTATTCCGGGCGTTAGAACGGGTGATTCCGGATATTCGAGAACGGATTACCTTAGAACTAATTGGTACGCCGTTAACTCATTCCTATTATTTACGTCGCTATCAAGGTACTTATGGTCCGGCGATCGCTGCCGATAAAGCCATGTTTCCCAGTTGTCACACGCCGATTCCGGGATTGTATCGGGTGGGGGATAGTACAATGCCAGGAATCGGTGTTCCAGCAGTGGCGGGTTCGGGTATTCTTTGCGCCAATACCTTGGTGACACCCTCGCAAACTGCTGAGGTATTGGCATGTCTGGATAATCAGGGGTAATCGCGCGATCGTCCTCAGATTAAATTAATAGGGGGCACATCGAGGTTCAAAGCTTAAGTGATTAAAGTCATTAATTAATCTCACATCTCTAAGTTTATGTCCGCTTAAATAGCCTATATAAAGACAGCCTAATCTTGACCAAACCAAGCGGTGTCTATCCCAATCTGCCCATTCCCAATCTGGGTGTTTTAAGGTAACTCCAGCCGTGGTATTTTCAAGCTCATGCTCGTCCCAATAACAGCCTTTACCAGGTGGCGAACCTATTTCAGCATGTGCAATCTTCCGTAATATCCATCCTTGCGCTAAGGGTTTTTCAAACAGGTCTAACGTCTTCCACCGCTCAAGACTTTCTCTCCCTATATAAATCCAACCATCTCGTTGTAAGCGCCTATAGTAAACATTTAGGCATTCGCGACCGTAATATCCAGCGATCTGATAGGTTGTATCTCGACTTATCTCACTAGAATCTTGTATCAGATGATGACCATAGCCATCATTTAACCAATAGGTGCGGTTACTTGTAAATAAGCCACCCCCATCCCAACAGTCGCCCTTTCCGAATAAGGCAATAGCCTTGAGCCACGGGGCGCGAGAAATAGCAGTCCACGAACCCCCAGTTTCGGATTGCCACCGCCCATTCATAGCAAAGTAAATCATGTATCTTCCATCAGGGGACAGGTCACTGCGACGTTCGTAGATACGTCCTTTCAACCACTGAGCCAAAGTAAATTCGTCTTTACGCCTGTCCCAAAGCAATGTGCAAACTTGTTTAGAGGGACCACGCCTGAACACAATTCCTACAGGCGCATTTCTAGCTAAAAGGACATGAATTCTAGCGGGAAAACTTTTCATGCAAGTAAAACTGAATCTCTACAATGAGATAAATATGGGCTGCTGAATAAGTGTTGTGGTGAGGGGGAGCTGGGGAAGCTGGGGAAGCTGGGGAAGCTGGGGAAGCAAGGGTACATTTTCCCTGAGCAAGGTGATGCCATACAGTGAAAGGATGCTACCCGATTTCTTTGAAGAAAACCCTCTAGATTTTTTTTGTTGAATATATAATAAACAATTTGTAATGTATTTCAAATCATTGAATTGAATTGCTGACAGCATTTCAGAAATCGAAGAGGTATCTCTATTCGTTCACCCCAAAGCAGATGAATATAGGAAGCATGTAGCTGATGCATCTGCCACCCTTCAACATTGGTTTTCCCCTTCGGCTCATATCCTCGTATCTTAAACAAAGGATGCTCAGGAGTTGCGGTTAACTGGGAACGATGAAATTCATGTCCCCATACTTTTTCTCCGATTAAGACTAAGGGAGTGTTTTGTAAGGCGGTGGCTTGACGATATCCTAGGGTTAAACGTTTACCCATGATGGCTTTTGTGGGTAATATCCCGACCATTGACCAAGATTTTTCCTCAAAATCTGTTACCTGTTGGCATAAATACATTAACCCGCCGCATTCGGCATAGGTGGGTATTCCTTGAATAATGGCGTTCCATACCGCCTGACGCGCCTCGATATTATCCGCTAATTCCTGGGCAAATACTTCAGGGAAGCCGCCGCCAAAATAGAGTCCCTGCACGCCTTCGGGTAATCGGGTATCGGCTAGGGGACTCCAGGAAATTAATTCCGCTCCCAATTGTTGCAATAAATCCAGATTATCTTGATAGTAGAAACTAAAGGCGCGATCGCGAGCGATGGCAATTCGGGTAATCGGTTGAGTTCCAGAGACATTTAACGGTTGATTGGTGACGGTTGAATCGTGAATCTCTGCCCTTAACAAAGGCAATAAATGCTCCCAGTTAAAGCAAGTTTCGCCAATATCAGCCAGTTGATCAATGAACTGATCCAGAAACGTCAGTTCATCGGTGGGAACTAATCCCAAATGGCGATCGGGAATGGTTAGACTATCTTGACGCCGGAGTACACCGAGTATGGGTAATTGTAGGGATTCTAGGGCATCTTGGAGCAATTCCAAATGGCGATCGCTCCCCACTCGATTCAATACAACCCCAGCCACTTGAACGCGAGGATCAAAGCAACGATACCCCTGTGCGATCGCGGCGACGGAACGGGATAAGCGACTACAATCTAAAACCAACAGTACCGGAACATTTAACAGTCGGGCAATATGCGCCGTACTGGCAACATCATCGCGTCCTGATGCACCATCAAACAACCCCATCACCCCTTCAATCAGAGCATAGTCTACCCCATCCAGATGACGGTTAAAACAGGTTTGAACATAAGCTTCTGATGTTAGCACCGGATCTAAATTGCGACAGGGACGTCCCGTTACCCGTTGATGAAACATCGGGTCAATGTAATCTGGACCCACTTTAAACGATTGCACTCGACGATACCGTCGCGATAAACACGAAAGTAGGGCAAGCGTCACCGTTGTTTTGCCTACCCCACTCCGTTCACCAGCAATAATTAAAGCCATAAGTCAGTAGGTGGACTTTCATTAAAGTTAACGGTTGAGATCAGGCAACAGGCAACAGGCAACAGGCAACAGTAAGGGTTTGAGGCTTCTTAATTTCTTAGTGCAGTGTACAGAATTTATGTCCAGGTACTTAGGGGAAATTGGGGAAGTTTTGCTCCTTCGCTTCGCTAGTCGGACATGGCGCGTGAATGGGTAGGGGCGGGTTTAGGGACTTTATGCTTGGTTGTTGAGGATCACGTTTGTACGAAACCCGCCCTCCTCTCCCCCTCCCTAATCCTAGACGTTCCACCGGAACATCTCTACAACCCCGACACCCGACACCCCACACCCCACACCCCACACCCCACACCCCACACCCGACACCCGACACCCGACACCCGACACCCGACACCCCACACCCGACACCCGACACCCGACACCCCACACCCGACACCCCACACCCGACACCCCACACCCGACACCCGACACCCGACACCCGACACCCGACACCCCACACCCCACACCCCACACCCCACACCCCACACCCCACACCCATCACCGAATTCCTAACTCCCAGCGTTCATGATCTGCCCAGTCACCGCCAGACTTTCTTCATACAGAACATCCCGACTCCAACGTTGCAATTGCTGACTTAACAACTGCTCCGTTTTTTGGTCAAACATTGGCGTAACCTGCTGAATCCGGCACGCTTGCGCCCCCCCATGTGCCTCCATCCGCATACAACCCGTGGTTTGGGAACACAACACGGTGCAGCAGTCGGCATCCATATTTGTTGAACCCAAACGCAGGCTAATCAAATCTCCCGCCACTTCTCCCACATCAGCCGTGGGAATCCCGGCTAATTCAGCTTCGACTGGGCGATGTTCGGGAGTCGTAAATTTAACCCGTCGGATATCATATTCCCCGCCCTCTTTGGAATAGGAAACCGGACGCCATTGCAGTCGAGAGGCTAACCATCCCAGAAACATTAGCGCTTGAGCTGGATTACCTTGCTCATAATCGATAGTAACTTGGTCAACCTCTTTGAGCGCAGAGCGGCGTTCTGGCGGATCAAATGCTTCAGCCGCCAATTCTTGCCATGAGGCTAACCGTTGCCAATTCAGGTCAGCCATGGGGATGTCCTGGGTGATGAATTCCTCTAGTCGCGCCAACCCCTCTTCTGGTTTTTGGAAGGCACTGGAATCCACAATTACGTTATTGCTAATTCCAGCTAGTCGTTTGAACAACCCATAATCTGGATCAGGGGTTCCTTTCCACCAGATAAATTGGGGTAAATCACTAATCATCAGTTCACAGATCAGACCTCCGATGCGCTCTAAAGCTGCTGGTGTGCCACTCAAGGTAATGTATTCACAGCAAACCAGGGTACTTTGACTATGTTTTTGCATCGGACAAGAGGCAGAAACTTGAGCCGTTACCCCTTCATCTTCACCGACAATCGGACACAGGGCGATAATTCGACAAGGATTCGCCGCCGCGATCGCATCAGCAATTCCCGAACCTTCTACATCAGCCGAATAGGGTTGCCGTCTGGTTTCCCCATTTCCATTCACCTCTTGCTGATGCCGTTCATTATACTCTTCGCGCAGTTTTTCCTTCGTTTTGTCATCTGCCTTACCTGTTCTCGGCAATCCATAAGCTTTCTGGGCAGCTTTGATCGCCGCAAACATGCGCGGTCCAATAATTCCATCAATCGGACCCGAATAATATCCCAATGCGCTTAAAAGCAGTTGAGTTTCTTCGGGTTCGTAAACCACCAACGTAAAGGTAGTTGCCCGTACAGCATTAGGAACATCCGTGTTGTCATCTGCTGTACTGTAGCTTTGCCAGATATGACGCAGTTCTTCCTCAATTTCACTTAAGGAAACGTCTTTAGGCGATTGTAGAGATAGGATTGGAGGTGATTGTACCATAATTATTATCCTTCGTTATTTGTTGGTCAACGGATTTATTGGAGAGATAGGGGTAGGGAGGTGAGAGCTTATTGACACTGATTACACAGACAAGGAAAGTTCTCTCATCTTCCCCATCTGACACACCGAGCGTGTTACTGAGCGAAGCCGAAGTAAGTCGAGGTGTCCCCCATCTCCCCCATCTTCCCCATCTCCCAGACGTTCCACCGGAACGTCTCTACAAAACGTCCCCATCTCCAAAACTAAGGTCTACGCCAGCGTCGCCCATCCCGATTAATCAGGTGTTCCGCCTCCGTAGGTTCCCAGGTTCCGGCTTCGTATTGGGGAATGGTTTCGGGATCAGTGGGGGCTTCCCAAGCGGATAGGGCTGGGGTGATCACCCGCCAGGCTTCTTCCACTTCATCGGCGCGGGTAAATAGCGTTTGATCTCCTAACATACAATCGAGTAATAATCGATTGTAGGCATCGGATGTCGCCATGCCAAAGGATGAGCCATAGCTAAAATCCATATCCACGGTGCGGGTACGAAGCTGGGGACCCGGCATTTTCGCCTCAAATCGCAGGGAAATGCCTTCATTGGGTTGAATCCGCATCGTCAGCACATTGGGACTGGTTTGTTGGGCGGCGGATTGGAAAATCAGTAAGGGAACATCGCGAAACTGAATCGAAATCTCACTGACTTTCTTCGGTAATCGCTTCCCGGTTCGCAGGTAGAAGGGAACTCCTTGCCAACGCCAGTTATCGATCATGAGTTTCATCGCCACATAAGTGGGTGTGATCGACTTGGGATCAATGCCTTCTTCTTCTCGATATCCGGGTACTGCCTCTCCTTTCATCCAGCCTGCCTTGTACTGACCCCGAACCGCTGAACATTCTAAGTTATTAATATCGGCTAAATGTGTTGCCTGAACTACTTTTACTTTTTCAGTTCGGATACTATCTGCATCTAGGGAATTGGGTGGTTCCATTGCCGTTAAGCAAAAGAGTTGCATCAAATGGTTCTGCACCATATCTCGCAGCGCACCCGATGTTTCATAGTAACCCGCTCTATCTTCAACGCCCACGGTTTCGGCTACGGTAATCTGAACGTGATCGACAAACTGGCGATTCCACAGGGGTTCAAAGATCGCGTTAGCAAAGCGGAAGACTAACAGGTTCTGAACGGTTTCCTTACCCAAGTAGTGATCAATGCGATAAACCTGTTCCTCACGACACACTTGCTGCACGACGCGGTTGAGAATTTGGGCTGAACTCAAATCTCGACCAAAGGGTTTTTCAATCACCAGGCGATGCTTCATGGGATCATCCAGCATTCCGGCTGTCCCCAGTTGGCGGATGGCTTCCGGGAAAAATTTGGGTGCCACGGCGAGGTAAAATACCCGATTTCCTCGGGTTCCCCGTTTCCCATCCAGTTCTGCCAAAAATGCTTTCAATTTCTGATAGCTTTCTGGTTTATCGATATTGCCGGGACAATAGAATAGCCCTTCAGCAAAATCATTCCACAGTTCTTCAGAGTGAATTCCATCAGAAAACTCCTCAATCCCTTCCCGCATCTGTTCGCGAAAATAGTCATGACTCCATTCACGACGGGCTACCCCAACAATTGTTATTTCTGAAGGAAGTCGTCGTTGGCGTTTAAGTTGATACAGGGAGGGAACTAGCTTGCGTTGGGTCAGGTCTCCAGATGCGCCAAAAATCACTAAAATTAGCGGTTCTGGACTCCGTTCCTGTTGTAAACCAACGCGCAGGGGATTTTCTGTAAATGTCACCATTTCGAGTTTTGAGTGTTGAATTTTTTGTCGGGGCGGGTTTGACGATTATCGTTTTTGACCTCACCTAGATGTATAGCACTACCCATTGAGTTTAGGACAATACAATTGGGTGAAAAGGCAACAGGCAACAGGCAACAGGGGAATGTCCTAACGTATCGCCGTAGTGCTATAACTAAACCCGCTAAACCCGCCCCAAGTTTATACCATAGGTTATTGGTTTACACGGCTGATTGGCTAATTTCTCGTTTCATGCACTATATCGGCAAGGGCGCAAGCCTTGCGCCCCTACAGTTCGCGAAGAAACTCCTAAACCGTGGCTAATTGTTTGACTTTACTATCCAGGGAGGACATTAAGGACTCAAAGGGCTTGACAAATTTGTCAATGCCTTCCTCAAGCAGTTCATCCATGACTTGATCCAGATCGATCGCGATATCGGGATCTTTGAGGTTTTCCATTAACTGGTACGCCTTTTCCACATCGGTTTCAATCCGATTTTCCGGAGAACAGTGATCGGCACAGGCTTCGATGGTACTCGGTGGTAGGGTGTTGACGGTATTGGGACCAATCAACTCATCGACGTACATGACATCACTGTAGTCGGGATTTTTGGTACTGGTACTTGCCCAGAGTAAGCGTTGTACGTTAGCACCTTTGGCGGATAAGGCTTTCCAGCGATCGCTTTGAATAATCTCTTTGAACTTCTGATAAGCGATTTTGGCATTGGCGATCGCGACTTTGCCTTTAACATCTTCCAGCTTTGCGTCTTTCTCGATCCGGTCAACCCCAGCATGGAGTTTTTCGTCAATGCGATCGTCAATCTTACTGTCAATCCGGCTGAGGAAGAAACTGGCAACGGAGGCTAGCTTGCTAATATCTTCTCCTGTTTCTGCCCGTTTTTCTAAGCCTCGGACATACGCCCAAGCGGTATCAATGTAACTTTGGACGGAGAAGAGTAAGGTAACATTGACGTTAATCCCTTCACTAATCACTTGCTCAAACGCAGGTAAACCTTCAGGAGTGCCGGGAATTTTAATCATCACGTTCTCCCGACCAATCTCTTGGTAATACCGACGGGCTTCATTAATCGTGCTTTCGGTATCTTTGGCGATGGTAGGAGGAACTTCGATACTGACGTAACCATCAAGTCCATCAGTTTGGTCATAAATCGGCTTGAGAATATCACAAGCGTTACGAATATCCTCAAAGACGAGGGATTCATAAATCTCCTGCACCGATTTGTTTGCCTTAATCCCCGCTTCGATATCAGCGTCGTAAATCGCATTCCCCGCGATCGCTTTTTCAAAAATCGCTGGATTGGAGGTAATCCCGTGAACCCCGCGACTTTCAATTAACTGCTTCAGTTCACCGGATTCGATAATAGTACGGCTAAGATTATCCATCCAGATACTCTGACCGTAATTGTTTTCGATTTGGAAGATCGGATTATTGGCTGCTGCTGTCATGCTTAAACTCCTAAGTTAGGGTATAGATTACGATTGGTCTGGATTCAAGGTCATATCCGTGCTTTAAGGAACCCTGAATCATTCGTTACGATTGATACTAAGCTAAGAACGAGACGCCATAGCTTCTTTGGATTCTCGCGCTCGTTCTTGAATAAAGGACTCCACTAACGCCACATCCTCTTTACTCCCGATAACCAACGGTGTGCGCGTATGGAGTTTTTCTGGTACCACGTCCATCAGGCTTTCGGTACCGGTGCTGGCTCGCCCTCCCGCTTGTTCAATTAAAAAGGCTAAGGGGGCGGTTTCATAGAGTAGACGCAACTTCCCTTCCGGTTTTTTCACGGTACCGGGATAAATGAATACGCCCCCTTGACACAAGATGCGATGGAAGTCTCCCACTAAAGCTCCACTATAGCGAGCCGTATACCCTTCATGGCGATGTACATAGCGAATATAGTCGCGAATCGATTCATCCCATTGCCAGAAGTTCCCTTCATTGACACTATAAACCGGTCCATGCTCTGGCACTTGCATATTTTCCTGGGACAGAATAAACTCACCCAAGCTGGGATCAAGGGTAAACGCATGAACCCCAGTGCCAATGGAGTAAACCAGCATTGTACTCGGTCCATAGATCACGTATCCAGCCGCGATTTGCTGGTGTCCATCCTGCAACAGATCCGTGGCTTCGCCGTCAATATCTTCGCCTTGTTGCCGACGAATTGCAAAAATTGAGCCGATATTCAAGTTAATATCAACATTCGAGGAGCCGTCAATCGGATCATAGATCAGGGAATAGCGACCAATCGGGCAGTTTTCGGGAATGTAGTAGGGTTTGTCCATTTCCTCGGATGCCAAGCGGCAAACGAGTCCACTTTGTTTAAACACCGAGATAAATACATCATTAGCATAAGCATCCATCTTTTTGACGGATTCGCCCTGCACATTCACATTCCCGGTAAATCCCAACGCACCTTCGACCAAATCAGCGCGACTCAACCGTCGGGAAATAATTTTGGCGGCTAAGGCTATACGATTCATTAAGGCACTGAGATCTTGGGCGTCAGCACTAAAACTCTTCAGTTGTTGCAGAACGTGACGGGATAGGGTGGTACAATCCCGATCCAGAGAATGCTCTTCCACTAAAGACCGCTCGACATCTGCCATATTCTTTCCTCCTTATCGGTCACGCTGTTGGTAAGCGAGGGTACATCGTTAAGAAGCCCTGATACCAATCCTGGCATGGTAGTCTTTTCCACTTTACTCCCTATCTTAGAGAGGCATTGACCAACAAGCGTCTCACTTTAGAGGAATTTTGACATCTTTTCCGGCTGGATGGGGCGGTTCAGTTGTTCAGATTGCATCGAAATGATGCTAAATTCAGGTTGCTCAAGCCGTGCGATCGCCGTAACACCCGTTCGTTGGTGGTACCCGTAGGGTGCGTTAGGCGCATTGGAGGATTAACTTTGATTATCTCAACACATAAGTGCGCCGTAACGCACCATGTTGCGGTTCGGCATGGCAATATTTCGGTGCGTTAAGCTGCGCTAACGCACGATGGCGGCGTGGCACAGCTAAAATAGGGTTTTGTTTGTAGTAAGCACGAAGAGTGCTATAACGCTTAGCTGGAGAGGGCTGAAGTTCCCTCACTACGAACCAATTCTAATCCATCAATTAAGGTGTGCCACACCACTACTGGCGTGACTACTATATCATCGGAATCGGGCGCACGTCGGTGCGCCCCTACGGTTTCCGGTATCATGCCATGACAATTTTGAAACTTAATTCCACTCGCCTTGTAATGTAAACGCTGCCCAATAATAGGGAGATTTCCATTTTGTCTCTCGCTGCATTTGTAACTGAGTTTCCCGCAACGCTTGGGCAGGCTTCAATCCATCATTCAACAGTAAACGGTAAAATCGGGTCATAAACTCCGCCGTTGCCGCATCATCCACATTCCACAAACTCACCACTAAACGCGGCGCACCTGCATACATAAACCCTCGCGTCAACCCCACTAATCCTTCGCCTCGAATTTCTTGTCCTAATCCCGTTTGACAGGCACTTAATACCACTAATTCTGCTGGCAGATTCAGGTTAAAGATATCATGGAGTCGTAAAAAGCCATTTTGGGAATTTCCTTGTTGATCCACCAACGATAACACCACACCGGATAATTCGGGCGCTTCACTATTGAGAATGCCGTGAGTGGCTAAATGAATGATTTGATAATTTCTCAGTTGGGGATTATCGATAAAGTCACGATTGGCATCAAAGTCAAACGCATTGGTTTGGGTTCCCGGTGACACTAAATTGAGAATCGCTTCGGCTTCAGTGCGAGTTCCAGGGAGGCGACTTAACTTAATCTCGGAGACGCGAACAGAACGGTTGAGTAACGCTTGGTTTAAATTCGTTTCTGTGCCTCGGCTGGGGGCATTTTTAACGCGGTTATCATTATTGGTGAAAACCGGGTCAGCCAGAATCGCTAATTGTTTGGATGCTTCCTGGCGTCCATTGATTTGGTCACGAATAATCCCCAAGGTGGAACTGGAGGGTAAGTTGACCAGTTCGTATTGATTGATTAGGGGGATGGGAGTATCGGTATCAGCAGTTTCGGGTGTGGCTAAAGCGGCGAATGGAATGTATTGTAATGCCCCATCTGCGACAACCAAAATGCGTTTTTTAGTTAATTGTTCAGCAACTTGTCCGAACAGGAGTTCACTCAGTTGTGAAAGCGAATTTAAATTATCACGGAGGACAACCGGAATCATAGCACCCCTTTGGCTAGGGTTAAATTCATAACCGGGAATTTGTAAGAGTCCATAGAATCGTCGGGCGAGGGTTTCGATTTCATCTCTGGCAGGGAGTCGATAACTGGTAAAGCCATCTTTGGTTATAGCCCAGAGATAACTATTATCTATTCCCAAGGCATACTGTAATAAAATAGTATCCTCATCCAGAATCTGTTGTTGAACTTGTTCTAAGGTTAGGGGTTGCGGATATTTCAGGGCAGCATATTGTGGACTTGTCGCCCGGATTTGGTCTTGCAGTTTTTGATAGGAGGCTAAAAGTTGTTGTCGTTGTTGTTCAATAGCGGTTTTCTGGGCTGGAGTTGATTCAAAATTACTATAAATTTCAATCCGTTGTTTTTCCGTCGCATCGAGTTTGGCGTTTAAGGTTTGTTCTTGTTTGAGTAAGTCAGGATCTACGCCTTCTCGAATATTGGCATTGGCTTCGGTGAGTAATTCTAATAGGGTTCTGGCGCGAGAACGTTCACTGATGTGGAAGGCTTGTTTATCGTAGCCTTGATCCGGGTTTTGTTGATGCAGTTGCATCAGTAAGTCGATGTAGAATTGGTAATAACCTTGTACAGTGGCAAAATAGGTTTGACGCAATTCAGGACTAGCTACTTTAGTCCGCAAATCTTCGATAATGTCAATCGAGGCTTGCATTTGAGTTAACGCTAGTTGGAGATTGCCTTGGTTGCTTTCTGCGTAGGCGATATTAGAGAGGGTGGTTGCTTCTCCGGCGCGATTACCCACAGCCTGGGATAAGGGTAAAGCCTGTTGCAAGTATTCTAATGCCTGTTGTTTTTCTCCTAAGGCATCATAGACCAGACCAATATTATTCAGGATTAGTGCTTCCCCAGTGCGATCGCCCACAGCTTGGGATAAGGGTAAAGCCTGTTGATAGTACTCTAATGCCCGTTGTTTCTCTCCTAAGTCAGAATAGACAAGACCAATATTATTCAGGGTTCCTGCTTCCCCGGTGCGATCGCCCACAGCCCGTCTTAAGGATAAAGCCTGTTGGTAATACTCTAATGCCTGTTGTTTCTCTCCTAAATCCGAATAGACACCACCAATATTATTCAGAGTTGTTGCTTCTCCGGCGCGATCACCCACAGCCTGGGATAGGGGTAAAGCCTGTTGGTAGTACTCTAATGCCTGTTGTTTCTCTCCTAAATCCGAATAGACACCACCAATATTAGAGAGGGTTGCTGCTTCCTGGGCGCGATCGCCTACAGCCTGGGATAAAGGTAAAGCCTGTTGGTAGTAATCTAATGCCTGTTGTTTTTCTCCTAAGGCATCATAGACATGACCAATATTAGAGAGGGTGACTGCCTCACCGGTGCGATCGCCCACAGCCTGGGATAAGGGTAAAGCCTGTTGGTAGTACTCTAATGCCTGTTGTTTCTCTCCTAAGTCAGAATAGACAAGACCAATATTATTCAGGGTTCCTGCTTCCCCGGTGTGATCGCCCACAGCCTGGGATAAGGGTAAAGCCTGTTGGTAGTAATCTAATGCCTGTTGTTTTTCTCCTAAGTCAGAATAGACAAGACCAATATTATTCAGGGTTCTTGCTTCCCCAGTGCGATCACCCACAGCCCGGGTTAAGGGTAAAGCCTGTTGGTAGTACTCCAATGCCTGTTGTTTTTCTCCTAAGGCATCATAGACATGACCAATATTATTTTGGGTGGCTGCTTCTGTGGCGCGATCGCCCACAGTCCGGGTTAAGGGTAAAGCCTGTTGGTAGTAATCTAATGCCTGTTGTTTTTCTGCTAAGGCATTATAGACATGACCAATATTAGAGAGGGTTATCGCTTCTGTGGTGCGATCGCCCACAGCCTGGGCTAAAGATAAAGCCTGTTGGTAGTACTCTAATGCCTGTTGTTTTTCGCCTAAGGCATCATAGACAGCACCAATATTATTCAGGGTTGTTGCTTCTCCGGCGCGATCGCCTACAGTCCGTCTTAAGGGTAAAGCCTGTTGGTAGTACTCTAATGCCTGTTGTTTTTCTTCTAAGGCATCATAGACATGACCAATATTATTCAGTATTCCTGCTGCTGTAGCCCGATCGCCCACAGCCTGGGATAAAGATAAAGCCTGTTGGTAGTACTCTAATGACTGTTGTTTTTCTCCTAAATTATTATAGACACGACCAATATTATTCAGTATTCCTGCTATTGTAGCCCGATCGCCCACAGCCTGGACTAAAGGTAAAGCCTGTTGGTAGTACTCTAATGCCTGTTGTTTTTCGCCTAAGGCATCATAGACAGCACCAATATTATTCAGGGTGGCTGCTTCTCCGGCGCGATCGCCCACAGCCCGTCTTAAGGGTAAAGCCTGTTGGTAGTACTCTAATGCCTGTTGTTTTTCTCCTAAAGCATCATAGACACTACCAATATTATTCAGTATTCCTGCTTCTTGGGTGCGATCACCCACAGACCGGGTTAAGGGTAAAGCCTGTTGGTAGTACTCTAATGCTTGTTGTTTCTCTCCTAAGTCATCATAGACACTACCAATATTATTCAGGGTTACTGCTTCTTGGGTGCGATCTCCTACAGTCTGGGCTAATAGTAAAGCCTGTTGGTAGTAATCTAATGACTTTTGTTTCTCTCCTAAATCAGAATAAACACTACCAATATTATTCAATGTTCTTGCTTCTTGGGTGCGATCGCCCACAGCCTGGGATAAGGGTAAAGCCTGTTGGTAGTAATCTAATGATTTTTTTTTCTCTCCTAAATCAGCATAGATACTACCAATATTATTCAGGGTTATTGCTTCTCCGGCGCGATCTTCCAATTGTCGATACAGAGGTAATGTTTGATTATAGTAAAAGAGCGCTTTTTGTTTGAATCCTAATAACTCATGAGTTCTACCCAGTGCCAGATTCATCAAAGCCTCGTTTGATTGCTCCCCTACCTCACGCCACAAAGGAAGTGCTGTTTCCAATTTTTCGATCGCTTGTTGTAGGGATTCAGCTGTCCCTTGTTGAAACAGTTGCATTCCCTGATTAGACAGTCTTTCTGCTTCAGCACGTTTGTCGGTTTGGGCGATCGTTGTCTGTTCTGTCTCTATTCCAGCGCTTACGGCACTAACCTTTTTAAGGATAGTCGATTCAAGGTCACGATTCCCTACAGCTTGGGCTAAAGATAAAGCCTGTTGGTAGTATTCTAATGCCTGTTGTTTCTCTCCTAAATCAGCATAGACATGACCAATATTATTCAGGGTTGCTGCTTCCCCGGCGCGATTGCCCACAGCCTGAAGTAAAGATAAAGCCTGTTGATAGTACTCCAATGCCTGTTGTTTTGCTCCTAAGGCATAATAGACACCACCAATACTACTCAGGATTCTTGCTTCTTGGGTGCGATCGCTCACAGCTTGGGATAAGGGTAAAGCCTGTTGATAGTACTCCAATGCCCGTTGTTTTTCTCCTAAAGCATCATAGATATGACCAATACTACTCAGGATTGTTGCTTCCCCGGCGCGATCGCCCACAGCTTGGGATAAAGGTAAAGCCTGTTGGAAGTACTCCAATGCCCGTTGTTTTTCTCCTAAGTCACCATAGACACCACCAATATTATGCAGGGTTGTTGCTTCCCCGGCGCGATCACCCACAGCCTGAAGTAAGGGTAAAGCCTGTTGATAGTATTCCAATGCCTGTTGTTGTTCTCCTAAGGCGGAATAGACCAGACCAATATTATGCAGGATTGTTGCTTCTCCGACACGATCGCCCACAGCCTGGGATAAGGGTAAAGCCTGTTGATAGTACTCCAATGCCTGTTGTTTTTCTCCTAAGGCATTATAGACACTACCAATATTATTCAGTATTCCTGCTTCCTCAGTGCGATTGCCCACAGACTGGACTAAAGGTAAAGCCTGTTGGTAGTACTCTAATGCCTGTTGTTTTTCTCCTAAGGTGTCATAGATATGACCAATATTATTCAGGGTTGCTGCTTCCAATGCGCGATCACCTACCACCTGCCTTAAGGATAAAGCCTGTTGCAAGTACTCTAATGCCTTTTCCTTTTCTCCCAATGTGTCATAGGCACGACCAATATTATTCAGGGTTGCTACTTCCAATGCGCGATCGCCCACAATCCGTGCTAAGGATAAAGCCTGTTGCAAGTACTCTAATGCCTTTTCTTTTTCTCCTAAGGTGTCATAAACATGACCAATATTCAGCAGGGTTGCTGCTTCTTCGGCGCGATATTCTAATTTTCGATAAAGTGGTAATGCTTGATTAAAGTAAAAGAGGGCTTTTTGTTTGAATCCTAATAAATCATGAGTTCTACCCAGTACCAGATTCATCAAAGCCTCTTGTGATTGATCCCCCACCTCACGCCACAAAGGAAGCGCTGTTTCCCATTTTTCGATCGCTTGTTGCAGGGATTCGGCTGTCCCTTGTTGAAACAGTTGCATTCCCTGATTAGACAGTCTTTCTGCTTCAGCGCGTTTGTCAGTTTGCCCAATCATTGTCGGCGCTATCTCCCCAGTGCGTTTTGTTAAGGATAATACCTGTTCTTGTCCAACAGCAACTATAAAAACGCTGCTGAATATAGTGATTACAGCATGGCAGGAATAAACAAACCATTGCTGAGTGGTTAAGGTTTGGTTAAAAAAACAGATTTGACGTTTGTCTATTGGCTGTTGAGGTTGGTAATGCATCCGTTTACCCTCAGTGTTTAGGTCAAATTTGGGGAATTTTGCCCCCTTACCACCCTCTATGTCTGGACAGGTTGAGGTTATGCAATGTAGAGACGTAGCATGCTACGTCTCTACACGCCATTTCCCTTTGCCCAGGATTTCTCCCTACCTGCCAAACCGTTCTAATAGTTCCTCACGAGAACGAGTTAATAGCAAAGGAGTCAACTCTTTATGGGGTAACTGTAACATGGCTGCGATTTTGTCGGCTAATTCCGCATCAACCTCACCAAACCGCACTCTCAGCAGGTTCTCCACCTTTTCTCGCCTCCCTTCGCCTAATCTCAAATCTTGCCCAGAACCCTCGCCAAACCACAGTAATAACTCCTGCTTAGAAAGGCTAAACAGTAGACGAGTCAACACCTCTGGCGGTAACTGTAACATCGGTGCGATCGCGTCTTCTAATTCGGCATCAATTTCACCAAACCGCACTCTCAGAAAGTTTTCCACCATTTGCCGCCTGCCTTCTGATACAGCCTCTTCCCGCCATTTAAAATACGCTGGTGATAAGTTCATGATCAACTCCCGATCTGCATTACTTAACGTTTCACTACTGCCTACATTGATGCGCCAGTTGGCTAGTATTTCCAGGATATTGCGCCGTCGTGGGTTCTCTTGGGGTAACTCGACTAACTCATCAATTGCTTGTTGCTGTGTTCTCCTTTTTCCTAAGACTCTTAACCAAAGTGTATCTTGATTTACGGGTAATTGGTTAATTGCGACTAACGCTGTTCTTTGAAACTCCGGTAAGAAGTAAACGCCTTCTCCCCAATTCTCCGACTGATTCAACTTGGCGCAAAACCCGTCAAGTAACCGTTGGGAACAAGAGGGGGACAGTATCCATAAACGGGGTAAATCCGCTTCCGGTAGAGAACGCCTTTCTCGTCGCGCCTTTCGTAATAATTCAGCTTCCACAGAATTCAATTTTGACATACAAGTTCGCACTTCTACTGGGGTAGGTGCATTGCGAAAGGGTTCAAATAAACAAGTGGTTGCTGCCATTTTACCCAGTAATCCTAGATTAGAAGATTCTGTAAAGGGTGAGGGCGCAGGTGTAAAGCAAACATCAATCTGGCGAACTTCGCTGGGTACATCACGGCTGGTTTCTATTGTACCCAGAGGTGCTAATAATTCTTCCAGATACTGCTTGGCAAATTGGTCATGGGGTTGTCGTGTCATTGGTCATTTTTTGTAAATCACTCTCAAATCCTTACTGTTGCCTGTTCCCTAATCTCCACCGTTAACTTTAATTGTGTCCATTTACTTAGTGCTATATGTGCGATCGCGTCGGGTAATTTCTGAGCAATATTCACATCAACTAATCTTATCGGAGGAAGGGAACACGATGAGATTCAAATTAATAAACCCCAATTCCTATTTCATTGGTTGTTTTTATTGCCCCTAAGACGACTCTGATCACTCCTCACCCGAACAAAAGACAGCAAAGGCATCAACGCTTGAGGCGGTAAGCGTAAAATTAGTGCGATCGCGCTAGTTGACAACGTTTCCAGTCAGGCTTGCATCCCGCATTCCACCCTTGAAACCGGAATACTCGAAAATTGCCTTATCAAAAAAATACTAGATAGTATAACCTATTCTCATACGTCTATCTTACGAACTGCTATGCCTCCTCGTTGGCCCCGCAAACCTGATCGTCGCGATGCTGCGTATCGACGCCTAGATGACCGAATGAACTTTGCTGTCCATGTCGCTGTGTTTGCGGCGTGTAATTCGGGTCTATGGTTTGTCCGTACTATCCAGTATGCCAACTGGTCTTGGACGTATTGGGTAACGGGTATCTGGGGATTAATCTTAGTCGGACACGCGGTCTATATCTTTGCGATCGCGGATTATACTCCTTTACCGGGTCAAGATAATTCGGCTAACTCTGCTCAAGGATAAACTGAGAATGTCCAGTTCGTCCTACTCAATTTATTATGGCTAACCCGAATACCAGCGAAGCGATCGAAACCTTGGCGGCTGAAATTGGTGAGAATATATACATCGATGTTGCCAAATGGCATCTTTACTTACAGGATGCCCATTTACACACCCCGTTAGCTGAACGCCTCTATCCCCTGCTGACAGAGGATAACCTCTCCGAAGACCGAGTGGTGCAAATCTTGCAAAGTATTCCGGTTAAACTGGGGGGTGGCAAACGGGAAGTTCCCCTCGTGGATTTACTACCGATGCAGTGTCAGGTTAATCTGCTGGATTTACTCGAAGAGTTTCAACGGAAAATGTAATTCACAAGGCAATTGATCGCTCAATCCTAGGGGTCATTCGTTCCGCGATGAGATCGAATGACCTTTTTTTTATAGAAATTTATTAACTGAAAAAGATAGTCGATGACCATCTGGTGTATCCTTTTAACGGTTAGCGATCGCCTATCTCACTCTCACACTCCGCCCTTTTCCCTATTGGTGTGTTGATTCAGAACACCCCACCGCGACTGACTCAGCTAAGAGTTGCCACTGTCAACTATGGATCAGCATTGGATCAAATTAAGTTATGAGCGCGATACGTATGTGATTGATCTTCATCGTATCAGTAGCTTTGTTTTTGCTGATAATGGTCGGTTGATATTTTGGTTACCGGATGGTAAAGTGCGGATGATTATCCATCCTAAAACCAATTCAGAGGCTTATCAACAAATTGTAGACTATGTGGGCAAGACCGTTGGTAAATCTCTCAGTTGTCCGTCGAAAGCTAAAACCAAAACTTGACTACTTCTGCTTAGAGTAGGGATATAATAGACTATTGATATAAAATATATTTTTTAGGTTTACCTAGCGATTAAGAAAATTTTCAATCGTTCTGGCTAATTTTTGTTGCAGTCTACAATCTGTAGAAGGAATTGGCGTCAAATAGAATTGTTCTCCAGACAAAAGAACCAACCTGAGCCGATACAAGTTAAGCCCGAATAGGTTTAACGGTTCGACTTGTACGTCAGTAATGTGGTAAATTGGACGGCGGATCACCTTGGTTCCTAACCAACCTTGTTGCTTAAATATGACCCAATTGCTCTGTTTGTCAAATTGGCACGTCTTCACTGGACTGCCGAACATCATCCCATTCGCTAACCCAATACAAACCAATCCGAACCAATCAATTGATGAATTAGAAGACAGAAAAATCAGCAATCCGATCGCGGCGGTTAACCCACTCAACATCCAAACCCCAATTGGGCGTTCTTTCAGCGTCAGTAATGTCACCGTTTGTTGAACGATTTTCATGTCACGTTTTTAGTTGAGATGGGTAACTCATGAGGGTACAGACAGGGAACAGGGAACAGGGAACAGGGAACAGGGAAGAAAAAGCCTGCCCTAAACCTAGCCAAAGCATCAATCGTAGGGGCGGGTTGAGGAACTAACACTAGCTGAATCACCGATAACGGCTAAACAAAACCCGCCCTTATTCACGGGTCAAAACAGTGGGTATTTTGTCGGGGCGGGTTGAGGAACTAACCCTAGCTTAATCACCGATAACGGTTAAACAAAATCCGCCCTTATTCATGGGTCAAAACAGTGGGTATTTTGTCGGGGCGGGTTGAGGAACTAACCCTAGCTGAATCACCGATAACGGCTAAGCAAAACCCGCCCTTATTCATACTCAACTATATTAAGTTATGTAAATAGACCTCAAACCCTTACATAAACGAATGATGCCGCCCCTATCGAGGAGTCGGTAAGCTTTACAAAACGTCAAAATTGCTCATTCAGGCAAATCTGCCTTCAAAATGGGTTGAGTACAGTAGCAGATAACAACCGCAAACGATGCCTGAATCAACGATTGAATCAGTTCTGCAAGAAAAACGCCTATTCCAACCTCCGGCTGAATTTTCCCAGACTGCCCACATTCAGAGTCTGGAGGAGTATCAGCGCCTCTATGACAAGGCAAAAGCTGACCCGTTAAAATTTTGGGCGGAGTTAGCTGAACAAGAGTTGCACTGGTTCCAGAAATGGGATACCGTCCTCGATTGGCAACCTCCCTTTGCCAAATGGTTTGTTGGCGGCAAGACGAATATTGCCTATAATTGCCTAGACCGACACCTAACCACTTGGCGACGGAATAAAGCCGCCTTGATTTGGGAAGGAGAACCAGGGGATTCCCGCACCCTCACCTATGCCCAACTGCACCGGGAAGTTTGCCAGTTTGCCAATGTCCTCAAGCAATTAGGCGTGAAAAAAGGCGATCGCGTGGGGATTTATATGCCCATGATTCCAGAAGCCGCGATCGCGATGCTAGCTTGTGCCAGGATTGGTGCGCCGCATACCGTGGTATTTGGTGGGTTTAGTTCCGAAGCCTTAAAAGATCGATTAGTAGACGCCCAAGCGAAATTAGTGATCACCGCCGATGGCGGCTGGCGCAAGGATAAAATTGTTCCCCTAAAACCCGAAGTCGATAAAGCCCTCGCCAATAACGGCGCCCCCACGGTAGAAAACGTTCTCGTGGTTCAACGTACCCAACAGAAAATCCAGATGGAACCGGGGCGCGATCATTGGTGGCATGATTTACAAGCCGGGGTGTCGGGGAATTGTCCCGCCGAACCCATGGATAGTGAGGATATGCTGTTCATTCTCTACACCTCTGGCACAACCGGGAAACCCAAAGGCGTTGTTCACACCACCGCTGGCTATAACCTTTACACCCATACCACCCTGAAATGGACCTTTGATCTCAAAGACACCGATGTCTACTGGTGTACCGCTGACGTGGGTTGGATTACGGGTCACAGTTACATTGTTTATGGTCCGCTGTCCAATGGTGCCACCACCGTGATGTATGAAGGCGCCCCTCGTCCCTCGAATCCAGGCTGTTTGTGGGATATGGTGGAAAAATACGGCGTCACTATTTTCTATACCGCACCCACGGCAATTCGGGCATTAATTAAAATGGGTGAACACCATCCCAAAGCCCGCGACTTGTCCTCGTTACGAATTTTGGGAACCGTCGGTGAACCAATTAATCCCGAAGCCTGGATGTGGTATCACCGGATTATTGGCGGACAACGGTGTCCGATTGTGGATACCTGGTGGCAAACCGAAACCGGGGGATTTATGATTACGCCCTTACCTGGTGCGATTCCCACCAAACCCGGTTCAGCTACATTACCCTTTCCAGGGATTCTGGCAGATATTGTCGATTTAGAAGGCAATTCCGTTTCGGCAAATCAGGGAGGATATCTGGTGATTAAACACCCGTGGCCCGGAATGATGCGAACGGTGTATGGTGATCCGGATCGCTTCCGCCGCACCTATTGGGAACATATTGCGCCCAAAGATGGGCAGTATTTGTACTTTGCTGGGGATGGGGCGCGTCGGGATGAAGATGGCTATTTTTGGGTGATGGGGCGCGTGGATGATGTGATTAATACCTCTGGACATCGCCTCGGCACCATGGAAATTGAATCAGCGTTAGTCTCCCATCCGGCGGTAGCGGAAGCGGCTGTGGTGGGACAACCGGATGAAGTGAAAGGGGAAAATGTTTTTGCCTTTGTCATGTTGGAGAATGACTATAATCCCACCCAGGAATTGGCAAACGAACTCAAGGCGCATGTGGTTAACGAAATTGGTGCCATTGCCCGTCCCGGTGAGATTCGCTTTACAGAGGGAATGCCCAAGACGCGATCGGGTAAAATTATGCGGCGTTTGTTGCGGAATTTAGCCGCTGGTCAGGATGTGGCTGGGGATACGTCTACGTTGGAAGATCGCAGCGTGTTGGATAAATTAAGAGGCGGTGCTTAAAACATTGCTGGATTAAGAGAAAATCAGAGAGTAAGCGAGATTTTCGTCGCTTACTCTTGTCCTAATCCTGTCGCCAGATAATCCATTGCTAACTCACGCGATCGCACCATCTCTCTACCCCGTTTAAGGCGCGAACAGCCACTAAAGTGGCTACTACAAACAGGCTATTACAAACAGCGCGATCGCACGTTTCCTTTAACGCCAATCGTCCCAATCTTGATTAAATATCGACGTATCCGGAAACGCTGTCGGATTGTTATTCTCCTCCAACCGCCGCCGCAACACCTGCAACTGCGGATCATGGGGCGGACGTCCATCCACCAATTCAAACGGCGCAATTCCCTTCTCCAACGCAAACGCCGCCGTTGTTCCCGCCCCTGCACCCGCTGACCATTCAAAGGAATGCACCCGATACGCCGCCGCTGCAATATGACTCGTAGCAATACTTTTCCCCGCCACTAACATGTTGTCAATCGTTTGCGGAATCATCGCCCGCAGGGGAATCTGAAATGGATAGGCTTGACCCGCCCCCTGACGTTCCCCCTCCCGTTCTGTATTTCCCGGCGCTTCTGGGGGAGAGAAACTCATACAGGGGTGAAAATCAATCGCGTAATGTCCAATTCCCACCGAATCGGGATAAATAGTCGAACGAGTGCGTCGATTCACCTGATCCGGCGATACCTCACCCTGAATCACCGAAATCGCTTCTCGTCCCGCCAAAGCCGTCCATAACTGGCGATACATTTCGGGAGATAAGGTTTGACGGTAATACTCCTCCCGGTAATTGCGGCGAGACACATCAATTTCCCAAATTGTAAACCCCTCCGGATACCCAAACGCAGGGCGTCCAATAATCCGCCGTCCTTCCCGCATATAAGGATACTTGGATAACCCATGCACCGTTCCCATGGGAGAGTCTAATCCCGACAAATAACGATAAGTGGGATGGGGTTCTTTCACGCCATAGCCGAGTTGGGAGTCCGTATTTCCCGCTACTAACCAATAGAAATACCCCAGGGAGAGTTCCTCAGCCTTGCGTAAACTCTCGGTTCGCAAACCCCCCATCCAGCCTCCGGGGGCTAACTGTCCTGTCGCCTGTAATTGGTCAGGAGTATAAACCAAGTTATCAACCTCTGTACCGGGACGGTAGTCATTTCCCCATGTCCAGTTTTGCATGGAGATATCCCCCACGGTGGGCGCGGTAAAGGGAATTCCGCCAAATTTCTCGGGTTCACCCGTTTTCGGACTCCAAATCCGCCGATAGGTAAACACTAAGTCAAAGTCGGCTAAGCGGGATAATTCATAGCTATAATAGGGTTCGTATTGGGGGTAAAAGGGCGGCATTTCATGGCTTTGCGGTTCCTTAGTGGCTTCCATGGCAAAGGTGTAGGTAAACCCCTGAGTGCAATAAGGATTCCCCGTAGCGCTGGAAGAGGAGGGTTCGAGATAAGAACGGGGGTCAATTCCTAAGCGGTAGGGAACATTGGTTAACCCAATCAGTTCCCCGGTTTCTGTGGCGTCCACAACATACCAGTCTGGGGCGTTTCCGGGTTCTGGGTTTTGCGGAACGAAGCGGATAATGGTTTTGCCAAACTGGGGAGAATCCTGGTACTGATACCAATCTTCAATGGTTTGTGATAAGGGAAATGTGTTCAGGGGGGGTGCATCAGGGGCGGGTTGATGCTGAATCGCGATCGCACTTTTAATCAAGTTCCCGGTAGGATTGTAGTCGAGTTCCTTTATCACCGTGGAGGGAAACCACTTCAATGTCCCTTTCCCCCGTTTTTGTGCATCCTGCAACATATCCAAGAGGATATCATGGGCGTCACTGGGAATAAAACAGGATTCACTCACCCAACAATCCCCCGGATTCAGTTCCCCATATTTGCGTCTAATCCGTTCCCGCAATTCCAAATAACCGCGAGAATAGAAAAGGCGCGATCGCTGAGTGGGGCGTTCATCAAGTGCAGAGGTTCCCTGGGAGGAAATCTGTCCCCCTACCCAGTCGGTAATCTCCGTCAAGCAAACCGTTCGTCCCGCGAGTAACCCTTCATAAGCCGTCGCTGCACCCGCTAATCCACCGCCAACCACCAAGATTTCACAGGTGACGGTTTCATCGGGAGTGCCATCGGAAACGCTACGGGCAATTGGGGCGAGGGATAGTAGAGAAATCAGGCTAAAAGACAAGGAAATGATAGATTTTCCGGCAGATACACGTCGAGAAGGCTTCATAAGAGTTAAAATGCAGAACGTATCAGATGTTACATTACAGTGGATGCCTTGACGTTGCCATCCCCCAATAAGTTCATCTCCTCAACGAAATCTTTCTGTATTATAATTGTAGTATATTGATGTTATTTAGCGCTAGAGGCGCATATTTATGCCTTACGAACAACTGAAACTGCCCACCGATAAGCCCGTTTTTTCCTGGGCGAATCATGATTTAGGTCATGATGAAACCCAGATGGCAAAAAATGTAGCATCTTTACCGTTTGTGTTTAAACATGTGGCGTTAATGCCAGATGTTCACTTAGGCAAAGGGGCATTAGTTGGGTCTGTTCTTGCCACCAAAGATGCCGTAATTCCTGCCGCTGTGGGCGTCGATATTGGCTGTGGTATGGCAGCGATTAAAACGCCATTTAAGGCGGAACAACTTGAAGGCAAACTCAAGCAGATTCGCTTAGATATTGAAGCCGCCATTCCGCTGGGATTTAACCAAAATAAAGAGGTAGAAAAAGATGCCAGCAATTGGCAAGGCTGGACACACTTCAAAGACTTACATCGCGGTGTGCAGGATGTGCAAGGAAAAGCGATGAAGCAGTTGGGTTCTCTGGGTGGCGGAAATCACTTTATTGAATTGTGCCTCGATACAGAGGATTCCGTGTGGTTAATGCTTCATTCTGGTTCTCGTAATATCGGCAATCGCTTGGCGCAGTGCCATATTAGCACCGCGAAGGAATTAGCGAAACTAGCCGGGAATCGCTTACCTGATCCGGATTTAGCCTACTTTATTGCCGGAACTCCAGAATTTGCCGCCTACTGGCGAGATTTACAATGGGCGCAAAATTATGCCCGTTATAATCGCGATGTAATGATGGCGCGTTTTAAGCGAATTGTGGAAAAATATTTGGCGGGCGGTAAGCAAATGAAGCCATTGTTAGAGGTGAATTGCCATCATAATTATGCCGAGAAAGAAGTCCATTTCGGTGAAGATGTGTATGTGACGCGCAAGGGTGCAGTACGAGCGCGTGAAGAGGATTACGGCATTATACCCGGTTCAATGGGGGCAAAGTCGTTCATTGTCAAAGGAAAGGGAAATCATGACAGTTATTGCAGTTGCTCTCATGGCGCTGGGCGTTTGATGTCTCGGCGTAAGGCAAAGAAACAGTTTTCCCTGGATGATTTGGTGACACAAACGCAAGGAATTGAATGTCGTAAAGATGGCGGGGTTTTGGATGAGATTCCCGGCGCCTATAAACCCATTGATGAAGTGATGAATAATCAAGCGGATTTAGTGGAGGTGGTGGCGACGTTAAAGCAGGTAGTTTGCGTGAAAGGTTGATTTGTAGGGTGGGCATTGCCCACCTTATTTGTTGATACTAAATTTACTTTTATATTTTTATAAGCTTGCCTCATGCTAGACAAACAGAAGTTGTGGTTAACACAGACTCAATGCTCAAGATTTGAGTTAAAATCGGATGAGTGTAGACAGGACAAACGTTTCCTTTGATAATGAAAATTTACCTAAAATCTCCTCAAGTCACTCTCTATCACGGAGATTGTTTAGATACACTGCGCTTGCTACCTGATGATTCAGTTAATCTCATTCTTACTGATCCACCTTATCATTCCACAAAAAAAGCCAACATTACGGGTGACAAAGACTTTAAACATGACCAAGATTACCTTACCTGGTTAGACACTATAGCAGAGCAATGGCAACGGGTGTTAGCTCCCAACGGTTCCCTGTACTGTTGTGCCTCTCTCAAGATGGCAGCCAGAATTGAGGTGATGTTAGCTGAACGATTTAATGTACTCGCTTCAATCACCTGGACAAAGCCGAATGCTCCAGGGTATGACGGATGGAAGCAGAAAACAAACAAGGAAAGTCTACGCAGTTGGTATTTACATTCTGAGCGGATTATTTTTGCTGAGTCAGCATCTCCAGAAGAGGCTAAACAGACTACTCGAAGATGCTCATCTCGCTCTGCTGCTACCACTTCATTATCCGCCTTTGGCAGCTTACTTAGAAAAACTCGCTTGGCCGCAGGACTATCTACAATTCAACTAACAGAAGCTATTGGTGAGTATGGTAGTGTAAATCACGGTGGTGCGGTATCAAATTGGGAAACTGGCAGAAATATCCCAAGTCCTGAGCAATATCAAAAACTAAAATCAGTATTTGCTAAACTCAGTCCCCAAGTTCCCGAACTGCCTGATTACGAGAAAATAATCAGACCTTTCTGTGTAACAGCTAATATCCCCTACACGGATGTTTGGGATTTCCCTACAGTCAAACCTTATCCGGTTAAACATCCAGCGGAAAAGCCCCTCGATCTAATTACACATATCATCAAAGCCAGTTCTTATCCGGGTGACGTCGTTCTGGATTGCTTTGCTGGCTCAGGGGTTGTGGGACAAGCCGCTAAAATGTTAGGGCGTAAAGCCATTCTCGTTGAAATTGAGGAGCGTTGGTGTCACAAAATCGCTCTACGGTGTTCCGAGCCATCTGAGTTATTACCAGAAGTTAAGCAATCAGCCTTTGATTGGCAGAAAGAACCCTTATTTCAGCTATTGAACGATGGATAATATAGGCAAGTAGAACTATATGATACGTTGATTGTTTCGGAGGACTTTTTCCATCCATTCTAGCGTATGCTCAACTCCCCAATCTCTTGCGGCTGCATTACAGTGGTGATGTCCCCATCCCAGGTTATATAGCGCTACGCGCTAGGCTTTCTTGCAATAGGCAATGGGCTTTCTTTGAAGAAAGAAGCTTACCGTATAAGGGATTGAGCGATTTAAATTTTTCTTCATTTGTCCTAACGTGTGTGCGTAGTGCTATAACGTCGATGGTTATATACTCCTGCTCTTAATTCCTTAACCTGAAAAAGATTGGAAGAAGCATACTCATAGACGCGGATTCCTGCCCCTTGACCTCCCGTATTTTTAAGTGCGGTGAAATGCCTGAAACTATTACCGCCATCTACGAAAATGGAGTGCTGCGCCCCTTAACTCCCTTGCCCCTGCAAGAACATCAAACCGTGCAGATTCAGATTTTGCCTGAAGATTCAGCAACTCAACTTGAACGTATCAGCCAATCCTTAGCGGCGGCTGGACTGGTTACCCCTCCTCCTAATCGAAGCGATGTTGAACCTGTCTGTGAAGCTACATGGCAAGAATTGACAGAGAAACTAAAAGCTATCCCAGGTAAACCCTTGTCTGAAATCATTATAGAGGATCGGGGCGAATGGTAAATGCTTACTTCCTGGATAGCAGCGCCCTAGTTAAACGTTATATACCGGAAACAGGTAGTGCCGGGATACAAGCGATCGCGGATACGGCAACAGGTAACCTATTATTTATTACCCGGATTACTTGGGTAGAACTCCTTATAATTATCCCTAAAACATTTATACACTCATCAAACTCAGCCGAGAAATATAGTAACGTTAATTTCCCCAATTCTTCAATATAAGGGCGCACGTCTATGCGCCCCTACTCATCCTCATCTGACTCATCCAGATACAGTCGGATAAATTCTTGCGCCGCCGCCGAGTTGATCTTCCGCAGCACTTGCACAATATCTTTCACAGTTTCAGCCGTTGGATCTCTCACCTCATTGACCCAACGGTATACATTGGAGCGTCCAATCCCTAATTCTGCCGCTAATCGATATTGACTAATTTCATACGTTTCCAGCACCTTTTTCAAGGCTTTGCCTGCTTGTCCCATGACTCTGAATTGTGGCAAACCCTAACCACTGAGTCAACGGCTCCTTAATAGATTAGGCTATGAGCAGCTAGACGTAGACCATTAAGGACCACAATTGCATGATTCCATGACAGAAGAGAGCGATCGCTTAATCCCCAAAACTACTCCTCATCCTCATCTGACTCATCTAAATACAGCCGAATAAACTCTTGCGCCGCCGCCGGATCAATCTTCCGCAGTGCCTTCCTGATTTCCAAGACTGCCTCAGCGGACGGATCTTGAGTGTTTTGATACCAGTAGTGAACCGTTGATCGACCAATACCCATTGTCACCGCCAATTTATTTTGGCTGATTTTGTACGTCTGCAATACCTGCCTTAGCGCTTCACCTGCTTTTCCCATGGTTTCTATAGTGTCAGAGGCTTATGACTCAGTAAATGTTCATAACTATGAACTTTGTGCTAAACTGACCTTGTGTTCATAAAAACGAACACAAACCACAAAAATTAGGACAACTCCAATGACCGAAGACTTTATCCGTGATTCCTCCCCAACTCCCAATCCCGCAACCCCTCTATCATCTACGCCCCCGCCAGACAACCGACACCCTCTAAAAGTGATCGTTATCAGTTCACCCCAAGGCGTCACCCGCACCATTCACACCTTCTATCGCCTCGGCTACGCCCACGTCAGCGAGTGGAGTAAGCCCCAACCCACCCAGAATCCTGGCGAAGTGATGAGTGTTCTCTACCGCCGCCTTCGGATCGATTAATGAATAGATCTCACCTCTAACCTCCTTCTCAATTCGGGAAGGGGGAAAAATCAAACCCCATCGAACACCCAAAAATAGCCATGATGCGAATCCGACACCGTATTAATCCCCAAACCTTTGTCATCACTCTTAACCAAATCGCTAAATACTTGAACATTGATCCCCAACGCATCCTCAACTGGGAAAAATGGCACAATGTTCTTTGGGTACATATCCAAGGACGGGGTGGTTATTTTGTCAGTTATCGCCATCTCGAACAATGGGTTGCGGCTTGCCGTACCCTGATCCGCTTCTGTCCCAACATAGAAGCCCTAAACCTGCTCTGGTCATTGATTCAGCAAGAAGCCCAACGGTATACAAAACAGGTCTGGGATCGGCTTCAAACTATGTGCCAGCAACGCTACACCGAGTTATCTAGACGTTCAATGGTGATATCACTACCGTTGAAGTCATGGTAAAAATAGCCTCAAACCCTTGTCCTGTCGCCCTACCAGGATGAACCTGTAAACAATATGGATAGGATAGGGAGATCCTTAACGTGAAATTAGGGATTGAATCGCCAGACTTCATCACCCCTAAGCCGTATAATTGAAGTAATCGGATAAATTTTTCTTAAACATTGAATGCAGTAGTCTCGCCGTTTATCTTCATCAAACTTAGAATTTCTGAGAGGGTTAAGTTAGGGTAAGCTAGGCGGTTTACTGTATAATAATCACAGATTCAGTGTGATTTAAATCAACTAACCAAGTGATTGAACATACAAAGAAATACTGAATTATTCATAACAATAGAAAATAAGTAAATGGTGGGCTAAGTCAAAATGGGGAGCGATCGCCGAACCAACGACCAAACAACGGCGATGTTTCAGGTCAGTAACAGCTAGGGGCTAGACAGAACATTTCCTAGTCAGGACTCTAAGGATCAGACATTTAGGAACTCAACATCTGACCCAACCGACTTATGGCTCAACATCTTCCAGCTAAAGCTGGATGTAAGGGTTGCATCTATCGTAGAGCATCAAACAAGTGCGATTATTCCCATCGATATCACTATCGGTGACAATCGCGCCCTGTGAAAGCATCTATGATAAAAGGGTTTTTTTAGTACATGTCCGAACAACTCCGTCTGTTGCAATCTCTGATTCCGGCGATCGCCAAGGTTCCGGATCTTCACTCAGCATTGGATCTAGTGCTACATCGTGTCTGTGAAGTCACCCGTTGGGATTATGGTGAAGCATGGCTTCCGACTTCTGATTCTCACAGTTTAACCTGTAGCCAAGCCTGGTCTGGTGATCCCTGTGATCTACAACCATGGCGACGCACCAGAGAAACATTAACATTTTCCCCCAATATCGGTTTACCCGGACGGGTGTGGACATCAAAACAATCAGAATGGATTGACCAAACCAAGGCAAATAGGATTGATCCTGACGCCGAAAGCACTCTGCTTAGCGCCACGGATCAGCCGCAAGGGTTTCAAGCTGGAGGCGCGATCCCCATTCTCCTCGATGATCGGGTACTCGCTGTTTTAACATTTTTTACCCGCCACTCTCATCCTAGCGATCGCCAATGGATGGAATGGGTGAGTGCGATCGCGATGCAGTTAGGGTTGGTGATGGAACGCCAACAGTTAACCGAACAACTGCACCAGCAACAGGAATTTAATCAAAATTTAGTCGAAACCCATGGTGGCTTTTTTGTCGCCATTGATCCCCAGGGAAAAACCCGGATGATGAATCCGAGATTACTGGAAACCTTGGGTTATACCTTGGATGAAGTGAAGGGAACGGATTTTGTGAATACGTTTCTTCGAGACGTTGACCGCAAACCCTTTGCCAAATTAATCAAAACTCCTGATGAAAAGTCAGAATTAAAATCACCCACCGTCCATGAAACCGGAGTCCTGACCAAAGAGGGTCGAGAACTTTGGGTGGAATGGCGTAGCCAACAGGTTTTTAAGAAAACTGGTGAACTTGACTTCTTTTTTGCCATCGGACGGGATCAAAATGAACATTGTCTCACCCATCAAGAAACAGCCCGTTTAGCCTCGTTTCCCCTATTGACCCCCAATCCCATTGTCGAAATTGATTTAGCAGGGCGGGTGCGTTATCTTAACCCAGAAGCCATGCGCTTGTTGCCTGAATTATTAGAGAGTGAAGCTGAACATCCATTTTTAGCAGAAATGCCCTCAATGATTCGGTTGATGCAGCAGCAAGGGTCATTTAGACGTGAGGTGAAAATTGGGGACGTTGTTTACGAACAAGTCCTGCATTACGTTTCCGAAATCGAGTGTATTCGCATTTATGCTTTCGACATTACCGATCGCAAACAAGCAGAAGAACTATTATTGTTTAATGCCTTTTATGATCGCCTCACTGGACTAGCGAACCGCGCCTTATTCATGGATCGCTTGCAGCAAGCCGGACGACGCGCCCAACCGGATCAGGGGGAGAACCGGGATGCTCCGCCCTATCGATTTGCCGTGGTGTTACTCAATCTCAATCGCTTCAAAGTGGTTAACGAAAGTTTGGGAAATCATTTAGGCGATCAATTACTGCAAGAGTTTGGACAACGCCTACAAGAGTGCTTGCGTCCCACGGATACTGTCGCCCGTTTGGGTGGGGATGAGTTCGCTATCCTGCTAGAAGGAATTCAGGGGGTTGGTGATGCCATTCAAGTGGCAGATGGGATTGAGCAACAATTGACATTACCCTTTAACCTGGAAGGGCGGGACGTGTTCATGACAGCCAGTATTGGCATTGCCCTAAATACGAATCGCGATCGCCAGGTTTTATCGGCTGAAAACATACTCCGTAACGCCAATACCGCCATGCATCGCGCCCGTTCCCAAGGTAAACCGGGCTATGCCATCTTTGAGAACCAAATGTTGAGTCGCACGGTTGATCGATTACAGCTAGAAACCGATATGCGGCGTGCGATCGAACGGCAAGAATTTCAAGTCCATTATCAACCGATTGTCTCCCTACTTACCCATCAAATTACTGGCTTTGAAGCATTGGTACGTTGGCAACATCCGCAACGCGGGTTAGTCTTTCCTGCCGAGTTTATCCCCATCGCCGAAGAAACTGGATTAATTATTCCGATCGGCTGGTGGATACTGCGGGAAGCTTGTCGCCAACTCAGTATTTGGCAGCAGCAATTTTCTAGTCCTCAACCGTTGACGATGAATGTGAATTTGTCCTGTAAACAGTTTACGCAACCGGATTTATTGGCGCAAATTGACCAAATATTAAAGGAAACCAACATTGCGGTTGGCAGTTTAAAGTTGGAGATTACCGAAAGTGTGGTCATCGATAATCCGGAACTGGTCAAAGACTTACTATTGGAATTGAAAAAACGGCAAATTCACCTGTGCATTGACGACTTTGGCACCGGCTATTCTTCCTTAAGTCGCCTGCATAATTTTCCGATTAGTACGCTAAAAATTGATCGCTCCTTTATCAGTCGGATTGGTGCGTTAGGAGAGAACTCAGAAATTGTTCAAGCGATTATCACCCTCGCCCGCACCATGAGTATGGATGTGGTGGCTGAGGGAATTGAGTTATTGGAACAAGTGTCACCTTTAGTGGCTTTGCAATGTCACTATGGTCAAGGATTTTTATTCTCAAAACCAGTAGACAGTGATGGCGCTAGAGAATTACTTCGAGGAAAATCGGTTCAGTTAGAGCGTCAGGTTAGTCGTTCAGTGAGCGTTAAAAATGAAGTCAAAACCTCTGTATCTGTTGAGGATGAGCAAGTCCAAAAATTTTATTGACGTTTTCTGACATTAGCCGACATTCTATGTCCGGAATGGTATTAGTTTTATATAGCCGATGTAGGATTAGAATGTAATCATCGATTTTTCACTCCATGCTCCAAGTTAACTGGGACAAAAGCACAGGGCAAAGCATCAAAGGGAAAACAGCACTGATTTTGTTAGGCATGTTCCTACTGTCGCTGTTCTTGCCTTTGTTCCTGAGTGGAGTCGGATTGTGTCTGAGTCTCTGGGTGATTGTCCCAGCGCCTACGTTTTGGATGTTACCTCTAGCTGTGGCTGCGCCAGAAGCCAGTCCTTGGCTGTTGGGTGTGAATGCGATCGCACTAATGCTGGCTATCTTCAATTTACAGCAAGGCGGTCTGTACAATGTTGCCGTAATCGGTAGCTTGCTGGGTTTAATCCTCAGCCTTTTGCCGTTAATTCAGTTTCCAGGAGTGAATGCACGAATGGCGGCTCAAATGCTCAAGGATCTGGGTGTAGAGGATTTGGCAACAATTCTCCAGGATGCACCGACACCCATGCGTCCCCAGCCTTTTAGTTTAGCCGATGCGTTTCGGGGGATTGCGATCGCGGAGGTTCGCATTGACCGAGGGATTATATTTTCTCAGCCGGATGGGGTAAACCTTAAACTCAATGTTTACCGACCGTTGACGCTTGGCAACTATCCGACGATTATTACCATCTATGGGGGGGCGTGGCAAATAGGGACTCCCGATAACAATGAGACATTTAACCGCTACATGGCAAATCAGGGCTACTCTGTGATCGCGATTGATTACCGCCATGCTCCCCAATATCACTTTCCGACTCAACTTGAGGATGTACAGGCGGCTCTATCCTATATCCAAAGCCATGCTAATGAGTTGGAAATTGATACCGAACGAATTGCTCTCATGGGGCGATCGGCAGGAGCGCAACTGGCAGCACTTGCGGCTTATCATCTAAATACGATTCCGATTCGGGCTGTGGTGAATTACTACGGACCCGTTGACCTCAACCAGGGATACTATGATTTGCCCTGTCCTGACCCGATCAACGTTCGTTCGATTCTCCATGACTTCTTAGCCGGAACACCGGATGAAGTTCCAGAACTCTATGGGCAAGCTTCTCCTATTCGTTATATTAAATCCAATCTGCCTCCTACGTTATTGGTCTACGCGAGTCGGGATCATATCATCAAGGCAAAGTTTGGACACCAACTCTACGAGCAATTACAAGCTTCTGGAAATCGTGCTGTTTGGTTAGAAATTCCCTGGGCTGAACATGCCTTTGATGCGGTTTTCAATGGTGTGAGTAATCAGTTAGCATTGTATTACACTGAGCTATTTCTGGCTTGGGCGTTGAAGTCTTCGTGAGTACTCGTGCTGGACAATACAATCACTTCCATTAATTGTGCCACGCCAGTAGTAGTATGACGCTTACAACTTATCATTTATTAATCTTTTTTGACTTAGTACATAGACTAATCATTAAGAAAATGTGCAGTTTGCAAAGAAACGTATAATGATGTGTTTTAATGTTAAATTTTAGGATTAACTCTGCTCAAAGAATTAAACTACGTGACAGTAGCTATAAAAATAATCTCCACATTACTTGGAGGTTGCCATGAATTTAATACGCAACAAGCTGATTACCACAAGTTTAGCTGTAGGAGTATCTGTCATTGGTTTTGGCGTGCTATCCCAACCAGCATCTGCGGTCAACGTAAACTTTGTCCAGGAGGGAGGGAATCCCCCTGATGGTTGGACTAACTTGAACTGGACATTAGAAGGCAGAGCTGGTGCTAAAGGACCAAGAGACTGGGAGTTGGGCATCGGAGAAGATAATTTTCCGATACCAAAAGACCAATTCCACTGGGATTGGCAGAATCAGCAAGAGGTTCCCTGGACGTTAGATTGGGATGGAAATACGGTTTCCTTTACCATTCAAGATCAAACTATTTCATATTACCAGGCGACTCCACCAGCAACATCCTTTGATGGATTCTACCTCTGGACTCGATCACAAACCGAAATCGAAAAGGGAAAAGTGGCTCCGGGTACTGAAATGTTTTTGCAAGTCGATGCAATTAACGGAATTGATATTGATCCAGTGTCGAGTTCCGCTGTTGCACCTGAAACACAGGGAAATCAAAATATCACCAAAAACTATTTTTCCAGCGATACCCAAATTAGCACTCTTTCTGGTATTGCTAGGATGAGTTGGTTGGATGGCGCACCTAACCCTAACCAAGCACACGCTCGTTCTCGAGTCGGCTTGAAAATTGAAGGTTTTTCTACCTCATCCACGCCTGTACCTGAACCATTGACCCTACTTGGTTCAGCTACAGCCTTAGGTTTTGGAGCGTGGTTTAAACGACAGTACTCAAAACAACGCAAATCAGGTTAAACCATTCAAAACATCTACCCTGAGGAAGAGATTAACCTATCAGCAAATAATGTGAAGTAGAGACGTTGCTGGCAACGTCTCTATAGTCAAAGCCAGTGGGATTGGCGTCTGTGACGAACAATTAGAAGCGGCTGTTTTAGACATCAAAAAATCGGACGCCCTAGTCGCCTTCTGGGATGCCCAGGATTTAACTATTGACAATTTCACAATTGTGTGGTATTTATTTCACTCAGCCGCTCCTCAACCTGAATCCCAGAGAAACTTTGTATTAGTTCTGTTTATTATGAAGATTTGGTATGCTTGTGTTTCTCCTCTTCTCAAACCTTTACGAAACTTAATACAATGTAACCAACATTAACGATAGGCATATATCCTTAGTCATGATTGGCAGTCAAATACCCTGGATAACGACGATTATCTTATTGCCCCTACTGGCATCTCTGGCGATTCCCCTAATCCCCGACAAAGAAGGTAAAACCGTCCGCTGGTATGCTCTGGGGGTTGGCATGGCAAACTTCCTCCTCACCATCCATGCCTTTTGGCGTCACTACGATTTACAAAACTCTCAGTTCCAACTCCAAGAAACCTATTCCTGGATTCCCCAATTGGGCTTGAATTGGTCAGTCGGGGTAGATGGACTCTCAATGCCCCTAATTGTGCTATCAGGCTTAGTCACCACCCTGGCTATCCTGGCATCTTGGAAAGTCAACCGTAAGCCTCGTTTGTTTTATGCCTTGATGCTGGTGATGTACAGCGCCCAGATTGGCGTCTTCGCGGCACAGGACTTACTATTATTCTTCTTAATGTGGGAACTCGAACTGATTCCCGTGTATCTGCTGATTTCCATCTGGGGTGGAGAAAAGCGCCTCTATGCTGCGACTAAGTTTATTCTTTATACCGCCGCAGGTTCTATCTTCATTCTCGTCGCCGCATTAGCCATGGCATTCTACGGTGATACCGTTACCTTTGATATGCAACAGCTTGCCCAAAAGCATTACCCCATGGCGATGGAATTGGCGGTTTATGCAGGCTTGTTAATTGCTTACGGCGTAAAATTACCGATTTTCCCCTTACATACCTGGTTACCTGATGCTCACTCTCAAGCCTCTGCCCCTGTTTCGATGATTTTAGCGGGTGTGTTGCTGAAGATGGGAGGCTACGGATTGATCCGGATGAATATGGAAATGCTGCCTGATGCCCATATTCGCTTTGCCCCGGTACTGGCTGTTTTAGGTGTCGTCAATATTATCTATGGGGCGTTGACTGCCTTTGCTCAAGATAACCTCAAACGGCGCTTGGCGTATTCTTCAATTTCCCAGATGGGATTTGTCCTGGTTGGAATTGCTTCCTTTACCGCATTAGGTACGAATGGCGCAATGCTGCAAATGCTCTCTCATGGATTAATTGCCGCTGCACTATTCTTCCTGTCGGGTGTCACCTATGATCGCACCCATACCCTGGCAATGGAAAATATGGGGGGTATGGCAAAACAAATGCCTAAGGTATTTGCCCTATTTACCGCTGGTGCGATGGCGTCTCTAGCATTACCAGGGATGAGTGGGTTTGTGGGAGAATTGTCTATCTTCCTGGGCATGTCTACTAGCGATGCCTACAGCTCATCCTTTAAAGTGGTTATGGTGCTGTTAGCCGCCGTGGGATTAATCCTCACTCCCATCTATCTACTCTCTATGCTGCGTCAGGTGTTCTACGGCACAGCTAAGATGGAGTTCTCCATGGATAACTATTTCGCGGATGCCAACCCACGGGAAATCTTTGTCGCCTTGTGTTTGTTAATCCCCATTGTCGGCATTGGTTTATATCCCAAGCTTGCGACCCAAACCTATGATGTCAAAACCGTGGCGGTAACGGCTCAAGTGCGTGAAGCTCTGCCAGTCATTGCACAAGAACGGACAAACCTGTATTCTGGTAAATTCAACGCACCATCCCTACCCAAAGCCAAAGCCCAACCTTTGCTGGGTATAGTTGAATAAGTTGGCTCTCCAGATTATCAGGTCAACTCGCATTTACGAAACAAGTAGGGGCACGGCATCGCCGTGCCCTTACCTATGTGTTATGTAACGATTGTGTTATGTAAAGGTAGTAAACCCGCACCAAGAAAAAAGTATCTATGGATCAGATACAAGCAGAAATTGAGGCAATTCGCTCCCAACTCGACGCACTACGCCACGAACGAGAGGCTCTAACCAATCAGGAGGTGCAACCTGAGAATAATTCACCCGAAGCGATCGCGGCGGCTTATCGCCATCAAGCTAGGGTAGCCGCAGAGGTTTATGCCGAAGTCCAGGGAATTGATAATGCGATCGCGGCGTTGCAGGCGCAGTTGGAGCAAAAACAGCAACAGCTACAGCCTCTAGTCAAACCCAAGCAACCCTTAACCTTAGCCGATGAGGTGGAGATCGCTACTCAACAGGCTTATGATCGTGCCAATCGGATTAACGAACTCGCCACAGAACTGGTGGAAGAACTCAGAGCCTTAAAAGCGATCGCCCATGATATGAGTCCCAGCTATTGGCAGTTGCACCACAAGCCGTTTATTACCGGATTTAAGGGCACTTCTGTTCCCTATCTACGATCCGATCAGGGAGTTTTAATGATTGGCAAAGTAATTATTTAGGGTTTGCGGCACAACTCCAAAACCCTTAGATATCAAGGCTTTGAGTAGCATAAACATTGGCTCATTTTCAAGGACATAAGGTAAAACCCTTTCATACCCTTGCACCGCTATCAGGGAAAATGTATCATTGCTCCCCCAGCTCCCCCTGCTCCCCCTGCTTCCCCTGCTCCCTACCCCACCAAAACACTTATTCAGCAGACCCTATTTAGGGCTACAGGTGTGATAGAAATTTGGAACTCGTGCTATTTCAAGCCAATAATTCATCAACAGCTACGCTAAACCCTTTTAAGATCTTATGAGTCCTCACGACGTCCCCTTTCGTGAATAAAAGTCGTTGCTGCTGAGTAATCACAACAATCCACTGACTCTCCGGTAATACTAACCAGACTTCCTGACAGCCGGATTGGAGATATTCATTGACCTTGCCAAAGACGTCTTCGGCATTATCTGTGGGAGAGATAATCTCAGCAATCAGGGGAAAACTCTGGGGGAGTACAGTAAAATCGGGAAATTGAGTGAGTAGTTCGGGTGTTAGGTAGGAAACATCAGGAGAACGTCCTCGTCCCACTGTTCGACAAGGTGTTTCTGTGTAAACTTCCCCACCTTGGTTATTGGAATTTTTGTAATTTGTCCAATAAGTAGCGAGTCTGGCTTGAGTACGACCATGCTTAGCTGTCATCCCCGTTTTCTCCACAAATTTCCCGTCTACCCATTCGGTACGTTCAGGGGGATTTTGTATCCAATCATCTAATGATAGGAGTTTTGAGTCATTTGAAACAATGGTTGATGTTGCCATTTGGGTCGATTCTCCTTTTGCCTGCTTTAAATTGGACTTGGTGATAGTCCGAGGTTAACCCACTAATTGCAACCCAACATGTTTAACAAAGGCATACCAATCTTGATTAAAGCCTTTAAATTCAACATCCTTGAGAGTAAATTTTAGGTGAGAATCTTCGATTGGTAATGATACCATATTATAAGCATCAGGCTTATCGGTTAATAGCACCAGTTCAGTCCCGGCGGGAATCGGTTGCAGGGCATTGGGACTTAAATACATCGATTGAACCGGGGCACGTTTAATTACGGTATCCACATTAAAGACAATTTTGAGTAACCCCCCTTCAGGTGGCAACGTTTTTCGGTAAACCATCATTTTTACAACATCTTTTTCGATTTGCTTCGAGAGCATCTGTGCCACCGTTTCTGTTGGTCTCAGGGGTTCTTTGGTGATTTGAACATGATCAATAAACGCATACCAGTTTAAACTTCTGCCCTGAAAGCCAATATCCTGGAAACTGATCCGAATATGTCGGGTTATATCTGGGGGCGCGTAGGATTGTAGAACTAATAATGTGCTAGCCGGAATCGGCTGTAGTTTATAGCTTGGCAGTAGACTGGATTGAATGGGTTCTTGTTTAAGAATTGTGTCTTGGGTAGACAGCATGCGGACTAAGCTAACCATAGTTTGATCGTTCCTTTAATTGTTATTGGTCATTTGTCATTTGTAGAATTATTCTCGCTCTTAACATTTGATCGGGGCGGGTGTAGGGTGAGGAGAGCGTTCGCGAAGCGTTCCCGTTCGCGCAGCGTTCCCGAAGGGTAGGGTAGCGTAACGCACCATTTCAAAAGATAATAGTGAAACCCGCCCCTACACACGCGCCAGGTTTCCTTGAGCAACGTGAAGGGTCAAAACTATTCTCTCCCTCCCTTTTTAAGAAATACTGCCACGCTTGCGGGCTTCTTTGTAGGATATTCCCACATTTTGTAACCCAGCGCGAATCATCTGCTGTTCCAATAAGGTAAAAAAACGGGCGCGATCGCCACCTCGAACCACAGCCTGATTATGGGCTTCTCCTATAGCAATGGGATAGCCATAGCCTTTGTAAACTTGTGCCAACATTAAACTAAGGGCTTGATTGAATAACCTTGTATCCTGTGCTACCCATTCTGGAACCTCGACGCGGGCAATTTCTGTACCAACGTGAACATAGCAGAAGTAAATCCGGTGATGATCATAGAGATCCAAAATTCGTACCGAACTGCGAAATAAGGGACTACGTTGTCCGGGTTGCAGTAAACTCGACCAGAGCATCGTATCACGTAAGGGTTCAACAACCTGACAAGGCAATTTATCGGTAACAGAGGCGCAATGGCTGAGACAGTTGGGGGTGTCATACGCACAGGCTTGTAAGCGGAGAAAATGTAGGGCTTCACTGCTGCGAGACGCACTCAAATAGCCCATCAGGGGTACATTTACTGATCGCAACTGATCCCAAGCGGCGAGAATCGGGGGTAGGATGCGATCGCGGGCTTCTGTGGGTAAGGACTCCAGAAACCAGTAAATCAGTGATCCATCTACCATCGCTAGATTGGGAATACCAAAGTGAGAACCCGGTGGATTGACCCAGCGACACGCCATGTCTGCCAATATCGACACCTCAGACACAGTGCGACGATACCCCATCCATTCTTCGGTACGAATCCCCCATTGGCGGGATATGTACAAATCTTCGGGTCGGTAAAAGACTTCGGGTAGGCTATCCAAGAGTGGGTGTAAACTTTGTCCATAGTGCAGCATCACCCGACCGACGTTAATTAGATAACAATAGGCGATTTCGTGATGGGAGGGGGAAATTTGAGACCCATCAGTGGCGAAAATCGTGTGGCTTTCGGGAGGGGAGTCCAGATCACGGTGAGTATCCAGGGGTTCGACAGGAACCGCCGCCGTAAAGGTTATGCGATCGCGCCATTGCTGGTGGGATTGAATTAACTCATCCTGTCGGGTTTTGGTCTCCAGCATCAGCTTTTGCGCCAGTTCCCAGCGGTGGCGACTGGCTAGCGCCTCCCCTTTCAGATGCTGGCTAATTCCAGGGATTTGTTTCGCGAGTTTGGTGAGATCGAGCATTTAACTATAGTACCCGATGCCGGATATGTATAATTATCTTATCTTTATTTAAGATTTTAGTAATAATAATTAGAACTATTGCTTAAACGAAACAAACTTCCAATTTTTTGGTGAGTCATTGTAACCATTTTTACAGTTGGCAATTTCCTTCAGACATGCAGCATAAGCTTAAATCGCCAAATATTAAGTTAAATAAAAAAAACTTGAATTTATGGCGATAGACGTTCTAGAGTCAAAACAATCCAATTAGCATTCATGAGAGTATTGTGTAACCCAGATGAGGAAAGCTGGATAACTGGGACTTAATTTTGCTCTAAGCTGTCTTGAGAATAAACTCAAAAGGCTTTTCTCGCGGCTTAAGGATATTTAAAGAAAAAGGAACTTGGATGCCCTTGGCATAAAGCTTATTAACAAATAGTACCGATGAGGTGCGTTATGGATGTTGTAACCCTTTCAAAACTCGGTGTCAAACATGCTGAAAATGCCGTAGCCGAATCCCTGCGGATTCAAACTGGATTAGATTGGACAAAGCCAGTTACGTTTTATGGGATTATCAATGAACATTGTAATGCGAAATGTCGTCAGTGTGAGTATTGGCGACTCCCTGAAAACAAAGAGGAAATGACGATTGAAGAATGGAAAAGCACCCTCCTCAGTATAAAAGACTTTGTGGGTGCGTATTCCATCAACTTTAGTGGCGGTGAACCTTATATCAAAAAAGGATTTCTCGACCTACTGGCGTTTGCCAATAGCAATGGAATTCACTGCGGTGTGACCACAAATGGTTCGTGCATGACCCAGGAAAATGCTGCCAAAACTGTAGCATCGCGTCCCTTTAATGTAAATATGTCAGTAGATGCGCCCAATGCAGAACTTCATGATTACCTGCGGGGTTATCCGGGTTTATTTGCTAAGCTTTCTAACGGCATTAAGTATTTACGTCAGGAACAGGACAAACAAGGGATAACCTTCCCGATTATTGTCAAACCGACATTAAATCGCCTTAATTTCCGCTTAATGCCTGAACTGGTAGAATGGGCGCAACAAATTGGCGCGACTGCTGTTAATTTCCAGCCCGTTAATCTTTGGACACCCGAAACCTATAATGAACTGTGGCTGAAAGCCGAAGACTATGACGAGTTTGTTCAGGTAATTGAGCGCTTGATTGAAATGAAGCAAAACGGTGCGCCGATTATGACAGGTGATGATGTTCTGCGGCTTTTCTTACCTCACTTCCGTGAAGACAAAGCTCCCGAATCCGTTCGCCCCTGTCGAGTTGGACTTCGCAATTTCTGGATTGAAACGGATGGGAATGTGAAACTCTGTAATGATTATCCGGTGATTGGTAATGTTAAACACCAGAGTGCTAAAGAAATCTGGTATGGGGACAAAGCTAAAGAGGTTCGCCAGCAGACGTTGGACTGCGGTCAACTTTGTTTGATTACCTGTGTATCGCAAAAGACGCTTAAGGATAAAGTTTTGATGGGAATGAAGCTACTGCGGAATTGATCCAAAATTCCGATTATCCCTCGCCTAGAGAATAGAACTGGACTATGCTCTCCGGTCGAGGGATTGAGGGATTTCATTTGGGTTTCACATAAAAGGTTCGACAGAGATGTCCCGTACTTGGGATGATACAGCAGATTTCAGGTTAATGAGGTACAGTCATCTAAGCAAGATCCCGGACTTCTTGAAGAAGTCCGGGATCTGTTTGTGTACCTCACTTAGTTGAAAAGCGCTGTAAGCACCTGGACATAAAATCTGAATCTGTCCGCTGTACTAAGAAATGTCAACAAGCGTCAAATCCTTACCCGACTACTTAAGCACATCTTATTAGAATTACAAGTTTGCATAAAACTTTTACGCAGGTTTCATCAAATACGCCCGTTGCATATCCCTAGCGTTAATGGAGATTCTTACTTGATTTAGATTAAATTTTTTGGAAAAATCATTGAGTTTATCTTTGATTAGTTTATTCTTACTCATAACACCAAAATTATAAAAAAGCCTGTCTAGGGTTAGTGAACGACCAACAGAGTCTAACTTCAGCATTGTAAAGCCAGCTTGAGTTGCCATTTTTTCTAGAGTCTGGCTAGTAAAAAAGTAAATATGTCCATTGCAACTTAGGCTTCTTTCTCTTTTGCCCAACAATTTGAACACTAACGTGTCGTATCTGGGCGTTTCTACAACAAAGATACCACCTGGCTTCAAGATGCGATAAACTTCTTTAAACGTCATATACGGATCAGGTACATGCTCTATAACATGCATCATTAATACTACATCGATTGAATTATCGCTAATTTCTGCTTTTTCTAAGGTGCTAGGAATAGCTTTTATGCCAAAATGAGATTCGGCATATTTACATTGACCTAAGTTAGGTTCAACTCCCATTACCTGCCATTCATCTTTTTTAAAAAAGTTTAATAAGTAACCAAAACTACTGCCTATCTCAAGTAGTTTGCCTTTTTTGGGATAATATTCATTCAGGAATTTTTGGGTTGATTCATAATCTTTAACCTGAAGTGATTCTTTTTCTAACTTTTGTCGATCTGGATTAGATAGAACCCAATCTGGATTCCACGTCTCGATCCCTACATGATCCGCATCTTTTGCCCTAGGGTTAGCATACATCAAATTACAACAGTTACACTTAACAATTTGACTGATTTGAGCTACACCAGGTTCAAATAAAATAGTGTAGTCATCGCTACCGCAGAGATTGCATCTAACATATTGCATACCTCATCGCTCCTTACTTAGCTCAATCTTTTATGTCCATGATACATAAATTTGCACTAGACGTGACGTTCTTAAGCTAAAGTTTAGCTTTAAATAAGAGGTTGCAAGACATTAATTTCAGGAACCCATGATCTGAACTCTAGTTAGACCAAGCCGAGAAATCCTGACTAAACTCGGACAGAGACAATAACTGAATTTTTAAATGATTACGAACCTCGTCTCGGTGCGCGGCTGTATTATAGCCCCAATCTGCTAAATAAAGTCTCACCTGAGCTAAGTCTGATTGCTGTTCCACTGATAGTAGGGTATTTAACCGATCTTCTACAAACCAGAGACTGCCAAAATTCCCTGTAAATTCATTGATCAGTTTTCGTAGAGTTTGGTGTTTGGGACGTTTAATTTCTTTGCCAATAATTCTATCCTCCGATAATTCGATACCTTGTTGTTGTAATAACTGCTTGGCAAAACGTCCTTCTTTCGTGGTAACAATAAAGATCTGCGTTGGTGTGTCTAATATTTGCCGTAGGCGCTCAATTACCCCAGGATAAAAGCGGTGCAGTGCTAACCAGCCTTCTAAATCATTAGTAATCCATTCATCGCGAATTTTATCGACTTGTTGACCCAAGTCGCTTGGCTGCAAGTTTTCAGAGTCAATACATTGGTGCAAAACGGTTGACCAATCTTGCAAAATCTGGGTTTCTGAAACACCTAAAAGTAACGCTCGTAGTAAAACAGGCATTTCCCACCCGGATTCAATCACAGGGCGCAAGCGGTAAAATTTTTCGGCTAAGTCTGGCGGAGGTGTTGTGTTTTTAGGTTGCCAAATTTTGCAATAAGTACGCCAAGCGGTTTGGAAATATTCCAGAAGTCCATCACAGATAACGCCATCAAAGTCTAGGGCGAGAATGGTGGGTGCATTAGTTGACATAAAGTTATCTCAATGATGAATAATGATCTATAGCAGTCCTCAATAGGTCGGAACAGATATAATAAGTAGGTAGGGACAATAAAAGTTAACGGCTGAGATCGTCATTTGTCATTTGTCTTATGTCATTTGTAAGGGTTTGAGGTCTGTTTACATAACTTAATATACTTGAGTTTATTTCCACCAACCTACTTAGTAATAATAACATCCCTAGTAAAAGACACGGAATTAACATTATAAATGAACTAACTGATTTTATCAATCACTTCAATATAAAGGCAGACAAAGTTACTTAAAAGCTGAATAAAAGAAAGAAACTACACATACAAAATCTGGTTAAAAACCTCATCGGCTGTCAGAGTATTGAGAATGATACCAACTCGTTGAGCAATCTCATAAGCATTATTTTGAGGTGTTACAATGATACCCGAATGCTGTTGTCCTGTTTTGATGTAGCTCAGGTGCAATCTTTCATAATCCACTCGATTATGGGTCAATAGACATCGCTCCTCTGAAGCAGCATAAGCTAATTGTTCCTGATCAGAGTAACCTGTCATCTCAGCCTCAATCGTTGTGAGGACATCCAGACCTCTAGCTCGTAGAAGAGTGGCAACTAAATTAGCAATATCCTCATCAGTGTAGAGTGACGCAAAGATTTTCATTCCGCTTTCAACGCTTGGCGCACTGCGGGATGAATCAAGTCATCAGGGACGTGGTTTTGCTCAATATACTCATTGATTTCAGCCTGGTTATCCAAATAAAAACTCAGGGCATCAAAAACTTGAGCCAGGGTAAGCTGAGGATACTGTGTCGGAATTTCTTCAGGAGGAGTCCCCAATCGCCATAAGCCGACGATGACTCGTACCGATATGCGAGTCCCAGTGATAATGGGTTCACCGCTTAAGATCTCTGGATTGCGAGTGACATATCTGGAAACGGCTGTAGTGGTCATCAATAAAAGCCCATAAGGGATAACTCGTTTTCATTGTAGAGCAATATTGTTCTACCCAGACTCTACCTCAAATCTTGCTCGAATCGCACTAATCCATCCAGAATTACTGAAGCGAAGATATAGTCTGTCACCCCTTCAGGGACAACGGACATAAATAAATGACGAACTCCACCGTTAGTTTTTATTGTGTCCAACTACTGATCAAGGGTGTTTGCGCTCCAACAGGGCAAATTTTCAGTGCCATTGATCTTAATTGGCAACAACTTTATTGCGCTTGGGATCACCCAGTTGGGAACGGGAGAGAGCGGTTTTAGGGTTGAGACTGGGTTGATTGCCCCAGTTTTGGGTAAGCTTGTCCAATAGTTGGTCTTGCTGTTGGCGAAATTCCCAGACGTTATTGCCCCCATTAATAATCGCAAACCAAACCCGATCGCGCTCACTGGTTGGCATGACCCCAGCTAAAGCACTCACCTGGCGTAGGGTTCCGGTTTTCATCGCGGTTCCCTCTGGCAGATTGCGAGCATAGATTGTCCCGTGTCTATCGCGCCCAGCTAAGGGGAATACATCAATTACACCTAAGTTATGAGGGGTTAATAATTTTTCCAGGGCGATTAGCATCGCGGTAGCCGCACGGGGAGAGATTTGGTTTTCTGTTCCTAATCCTGATCCATTAATCAGTTTAATTTCCGCTTGAGGTACATTGGCTAACTTGGCGGCTTCTTTGGCAACAATTTCAGCCCCACCAACGGCATCGGCTAAAATCTCAGCCATGCCATTGTTACTGTAAATATTCATTTCTCTAAGGATTTCCGCCAAGGGTAGGGATTGGTGACGTAATAGTATCCTGGTATCATCAGGCGGAATTTTTACCGTTTTGACTTGACCGCTAATCACCAGTTCAGGTTTGGGGGTTCCCGGAGACATTCTGCCATGGTGACGGATCACGGAACGAGACCAGGTTTTGCCATTTAATCCTGTCTTGAGCAATTCACCCGATCGCGTCGGGTTTTCTTCGTAGTTCATATTGAACTTGCCCGCAATGACTAAATTGCCATTGACGCGGCGAATGCCAAGTTGGTTGAGACTGTTCCCTAGGGCGATCGCTTCTTCCCAGACAAACAGGGGATCACCACCGCCCTTAATCACTAAATCTCCCTCTAATACACCATCGCGGATATCCCCTGTAGCACCCACTTGGGTTTCAAACTTATAATCAGGTTTCCATTGACTTAACGTCACTAATGTGGTAGCAATTTTAGTCAATGAAGCCGCAGGGCGGGGTATTTTACCCTGATGTTCAGCCAGCACATTCAGCCCGGATTGTATCCAGATGCCTTGATTGTCGGCGAGTGAACCCTGATTTCTTAGGTCTTGAAGATATTGATTAATCGTGGCTTCGGCGCTCGGATCAGGCTTGGGTAGAGTAAATAAGGATGTTTCTTGCCATGGCAAGGGTTGGATAGTCTCAACCTGATCTAAATCCACGGTAGCCGCCTGCATTCCCACAATCTTGACCAATAACGCCGCGATCGATGAAGCAATTAATCCAGAACCAATTCGTTGTAACATTCCGTTTCTCCTCCACGGTGCTTTATTGTACGAAGCGGATGACACCGATGAAAAGGTTTCTTCAAGGGTTTTTCTGGGAAATCAGCACTCTTGAGAGGGCGTGGGGTGTGGAGTGTGGGGCTTATAGCAGCTACCTTGGTAAGGAGAGGAGATTCTTGAGTGTTCCCTGTTCCCTGTTCCCTGTTCCCCGTTCCCTGTGAGGATTAACTTATGTCCTTTCCGTACCTCGTAGTGCTATATCGCCAAATACGCTAAAACAGGATTACTCAAGCAACGGCTTCTGTTAAAATCTTTAAGGTTTCTATCTCTTTGAGCAATGGCATCTCGCGAACGGATCGCAATCGACGCGATGGGAGGGGATCACGCTCCCTCAGAAATTGTGGCTGGAGCTATCCGAGCCCAAGAAGAGTTGGGCGTAGAGGTTATATTGGTTGGCGATCCTCAAGCTATTGAAGCGTCCCTGAAAGAACACAGCAGTCCGCGCCAGCTAGAAATAGTCCCGGCGGAAGACGTAGTTTCCATGGAAGAGGAACCCTTGGTGGCGATTAAACGCAAACCCAAGGCGTCAATCAACGTGGCGATGGATTTAGTGAAAACCAAGCAGGCACAAGCTGTGGTGTCGGCGGGTCATTCTGGCGCAGCTATGGCAGCAGCATTACTGCGTTTGGGACGGCTCAAGGGCATTGATCGCCCAGCGATTGGCGCTATGTTCCCCACCCTGATTGCTGGAAAGCCAGTGATTATTCTAGATGTGGGGGCAAATGTCGATTGTCGCCCCAAATATCTGGAGCAATTTGCGGTGATGGGGACGGTATATAGCCAGTATGTGCTGGGAATACCAGAACCCAAAGTCGGATTGCTCAATATCGGGGAAGAAGACTGTAAGGGGAATGATTTAGCGATTCGGACTCATCAACTGCTACAGCAGAATCCCAGAGTAGCCTTTCTGGGTAATGCTGAAGGCAGAGATGTACTCTCCGGTCAGTTTGATGTAATTGTCTGTGATGGCTTTGTCGGCAACATCTTACTCAAGTTTGCCGAAGCGGTGGGAGAAATCGTCTTACAAATTCTGCGGGAGGAATTGCCCCAAGGCTTACATGGTCAACTGGGAACGGCGATTCTCAAGCCGAATCTGAAGCGGATTAAGCAGCGTATCGATCATGCTGAACATGGCGGTGGGTTGCTCTTGGGGGTGGCTGGAGTCTGTATTATTAGTCATGGTAGTTCCCAAGCACCGTCTATTTTTAATGCGATTCGCTTGGCAAAAGAAGCGATTGATAATCAGGTACTGGAGCGTATTCAGTCTACTGAGATCAAAGCGGCGAAACAATCGGCAACCCGGAGTGGGGGGAGTGAACCGTTAGATGGAACTAATCAGCCATCTGAGGTGCAGCCTTCAGAGGATACAAAAGGTTAGCGTGGTGCGATCTGGGGCGGAGAGTGAATTGGCGGTTTCTTTGATGGAGAATCATTTTGACTCAACTAGGCACAGGGATTGCGATTACCGGGAGTGGTTCGGCGACACCCGATGGTGTTTTGGATAACCATCAACTCAGCCAGATGGTTGAGACATCGGATGAGTGGATTACTACCCGCACAGGCATTCGTCAACGGTGTCTAGCGGATGCTCAAGCCAGTTTGAGTGGGTTAGCGGCTGAGGCGGCAAAACGGGCGATGGAGATGGCGGGAGTTGCGCCGGATCAGGTACAGCTCATTATCCTGGCTACGTCTACACCGGATGATCTGTTTGGTACAGCGAGTCAAATTCAGGCGTTACTCGGCGCATCGAATGCTGTAGCGTTTGACATCACGGCGGCGTGTTCGGGTTTTGTGTTTGGTTTAGTAACGGCTGCCCAGTTTATTCGGACTGGCGTTTATCAGAATATTTTATTAATTGGCGCGGATATGTTGTCGCGCTGGCTGGATTGGTCCGATCGCGGCACCTGTGTGTTATTTGGGGATGGTGCGGGGGCTGTGATGTTACAGGCAGATTCACGCGATCGCTTGTTGGGATTCCAGATTCGCAGTGATGGCAGTCAGAATAAATGTTTACAGTTGGCTTATAAACCACAAACCCAGCAACTTGTCAAGGACATCGAAGTCGGTCAAGGGAATTTTGCCGCCATTACCATGAACGGTAAAGAAGTCTATCGATTTGCCGTGCAAAAGGTGCCAGAAGTGATTGAGAAGGCGCTATTCCAGGCAAATCTGACCGCCGAGGATGTAGACTGGCTGCTACTTCACCAAGCCAATCAACGGATTCTGGATGCCGTGGCTCAACGGTTGAAGATTCCCAGCCATAAGGTGTTGAGTAATTTGAGTCAGTATGGGAATACGTCTGCGGCTTCGATTCCCTTAATTCTCGATGAAGCCGTGCGATCGGGAAAAATTCAACCCGGTGATATTATTGCCAGTTCCGGTTTTGGTGCAGGATTAACCTGGGGGGCGGCTATTTTTGAATGGGGACGATAAGTAGGGGTTGCTGAATAAGTCTTGGGGTGGGGTAGCTTACAGGTGTAGGTTTTTTATTTTATGGTTGGGACAAGACAAGGAGGACAAGGATGGAAAGAAGACAAGGGGGAAAAACCGTACAAAATTAGGTTCGGTCAAACTCGCTTCTAAAAGCCGAAACGCCCGATTTTCCGT